>JBGSKZ010000661.1:0-8943 GCA_041741035.1 Treponematales bacterium | reverse complement strand
AGGGGGCCGGCGTTCCCAGCAGGGCGAAGCGCCTGCGCGCCGCCGCTTCGGCTAAAGCCGCGACTTCCGAATCCGAGTCCGCGGGGACCTCGCTCTCCGCGCTCGGGCTTTGCGCCGGGATCGGCTCGTCCCAGCGTATCGATCGGGGAAACACGAAGGAGTATTTGTTGAGCTCGCCCCTGCGCTCATAGTCGAGGCTGCCTCCAAGGCTCCTGGCTAGCCGCGCGCAGAAAGCCAGGTCGAATGGCGCGCGCGCCAAGGCTTCCAGCCCTTGGGATTTGAAACCGGGAGCCAAGGCGAAGGGCGCGGATCCATCATCCTCTATATCGACCATGATTAAATGGAGGTCCGACTTTGCCCGTATTCCAAGGCGCGTGATGCCTTGGCCGCTCAGGGAACGCGCCAACAGAGTATAGAAAAGCAGGTGCATGCAGCCAAGGTCGCTGCGCAGCTCGATTATGGGGAGCTCCAGCGCGTCCACGCGCGGAGAGGAGGCGTTCAGGCCCTGAGCCTGCGCAAGGCAGGAATGCATAAGCGCCGCAAGATTGAATATCTCGTCGTGGAGCCGAAGCTGGCCGCCAGCCAAACGCAGGTAAAGGAGCGCGTTATTCGCTAAAGCCAATATGCGCAGAGTCTCGGCGCGCGCCAGCTTCGTGAGCGCGGTCTTCTCCGGATCGGGGAAGCCCTCGGCCAATTCGTCAAGGAGCGCGACCACGTTGTCGAGTCCGGGCAGGAAGGCGCCCGCGGCGGAGAGGGCGAAGCGTTCGTCTTCGCCCTTGGCCCTCGGCGGCGCGGCCTTCTCGGCCTTCTCGGCCTTCGTGGCCAGCTCGCCCTGCCCGCCAGGAGCGAACAGTAGCGCGCCCGATATAAAAGCCTGCAGGCACAGGAGTATGGCCAAGATCCTATAGGAACTGCCGGATAGGGCCTGCGGCGGCAGGAAGGAGCTGTATAGCCCATAGCCGAAGCCCAAGGCGCTCAAGAGCCATGAAGCCTTAAGAAGCTCCCGCTTTCCCTTCCCGCGAGCGTAGCCCACGCAGCCCGGGCAGGCGATGGACAGCGAGATAAGGAGAGCCAAGGCGCTTAGGAGGGTGCCGGGCCACAATCCGGGTATGCGGGTGAAGCCAAAGGCCATAAGCAGGTAGCTCAGGACTACGATGGCGAGAAATAACAGCGCATAAGGGAAGTAGCCGTACCGGCGATATGGCAGCAAGGCGGAAAAGACGAGCGCGAACAGGCTCAGCGCGGCGGCGGCGCTGCCGAGCAGCGCGAAGCCTATATTCGCGGAAGCCACGCGGCGGAGGAAGGCGTCGTAGCGCAAAATGCTTAAGCTAAGCCAAGGATAAGCCGCGCCGCTCAAGCGCAGATATACGCTGTTTTTTTCCGCAGGGCTTAGGGGAAGCCTTAAGGCCACGGCATCCGACACCACGGGGTCGATGCGCAGGGCCGCGAGCGCGCTTCCGGACCATACGCGCTTAGAGCCGCCTTCGCTCACGATTACGAGTTCGGTAGCCCTGAAGGCTGCCCGGTAGGCGCTGAGCAGCCAGTCGTCGTCGCCCGACGAATTGAGCACGGTAAATACCAGCCACAGCTCGCGTGCGGGGTTTTGCAGCGCTTCCCGCCAATGGAGGCTATAGTCCGCCGGCGTAAAAACGGCCGGATCAGGAATAAAGGCGAACTCGAAGGGGAGCCCTCCGCTATCGCCCTCCTCATATACCCGCACGTTGCCCAAGGCCGATACATCCTCCGCGCCTTCCCATAGCACCAGCGTAGGTATGACGGGAGGCCGCGTATCGCGCTTTAGGCTATTGAGGTCTATAAGGTCGCGATCCTGCGCTCCGCTTACGCCCGCGCAAGCGAGCAGCATAAGCAGCGATAGCGCGCGCGCGCGGGGCCGGGGCCTCCGAGCCATGGCTAAGCCTGATCAGGCAGCTGCACCCTGCCTTCCGCAAGCGCGGCCGCTATCATATCGAGCCGCACCGTACCGTCGGCCGATAGCCAGCCCGGGCCGAGCTCGAGGCCGAACGGCCGCCTGGCCACATGCTCCGGATAATGCGCATCCGAGCCGCAAATCCTCGTATAGCCGCCTGCCGAGCTTGGCGGCAGCGGCCGAAGGGCCTCGACCGCCGCGTAAGGCCCCTCAGGCAGGAAGCCCAGCTGCGCTATGGCGCCGAACATAGGCCTATCGATATGGGCGGGTATGACCAGGGCGCCGCGGGCCGCGGCCAGAGAGCAGAGCTCGTCATAGCCCAGGTCCAGCGCCGCGCCTAAATAGGTATCGGGAAGGCCCAGTACGTTCTCGTCGGCGTCCACTACCGCCTGGTCGCCCAGAGCCTCCGGATTATAGGGATAGTCCGGTATGCGGGCGGCGAGAAATACGCCAAAATCCAAAGCCTCGTCAACGCGGGAGAAGAGGCAGAGCACATGCACTTCCTCGGCGCTGCACGCTTCCATGCCATAGAGCGCCGCCAAGCCCTCCCTGCGCGCGCATTCGGCGAAAGCGGGGGCGTTAAGCGCGCTATTATGGTCGGTAAGCGCGACGATATCGAGCCCGCGCAGCTTGGCCAGGCGGGCAAGCGCGGCGGGAGACAGGTCCAGGCTGCCGCAGGGAGACAGGCAGCTATGGTTATGGAAATCGCACGCCAGTATCAAAGCTTCCGCCCGCTCGTGGTACTATCCTACAGGCCCAGGGCGTGATACAGCAGGCCCGACACCTGGAATTGCGTCATATCCGTGCGGAACAGCGCGATGCCTTCATCCCGGGCGCTGTCTATCATGTCTTGAGGCACGGGCCTATTATTGCACAGCACGATAGCGGCCAGGCCTATGAGCGATGCCACGGCCACGGTGTTTTTATGCGCTTGTATAGTCACTAATACCTGGTCCTTCTCGGCCTTGGCCATGACGTCGGATAACAGGTCCGAGCTATAGCCGCCGCTAAGGGGCCTATCCTCAAATACGTCCTGCGCTGGCTCGAAGCCGAGCCGCGCGGACAAGTCGCGTATATTCATTGCGTCTCCTTGCTTTGAATCTTGAGCACGGCGCTTACCGTGGTGCCGGATCCGGGTTTCGATTCTATGGAAAATTCATCGGACGAGCGCTTCGCGTTGGGCAGGCCCAAGCCCGCGCCGAAACCCATGGAACGTATCCATTGATTGGCGGTGGAAAATCCCTCCGTGAGCGCTGCTTCCAGGTCGGGAATGCCGGGGCCCGTGTCGCGCGCCACGATCTCGATAGCCTTGCCGCCTATGCGGAACTCCATGACCCCGCCCTGCGAATGGATCACCTGGTTGAGTTCCAGCTCGTAGCTGGCCACCGCGGCGCGCCGCACGAGGGCGCTGTCCAGTTCCGCGCGCTTCAAGGCTTTCTTGAGCTCGGCCGAGGCCTTGCCCGCGTTCTCAAAGTCGAAGCGCCGCACGGGAAAGCTCATGAACGTGGGCTCGGCCCCGCCCGCGTTCAAGGGGTCGGCCCCTTCCGCGAGCAGGCGCTCCCTGCGTTTGCGCGCTAGGCCCTCTTCAAGCCTCTCCACCTCGCGGTTCATTTCCACGAGCAGCGCCTTGATGATGTCCACGGCAGTGATGATGCCGACGAGCTCGCCCTCTTTGGATAGCACGGGGAAACGCCGGTAGCCATAGCGGTTCAGGTAGCTTATGGCAAAACTCAGCGGCATGTCGGCCTCAAGCACGATAACGGCGCGCGTCATGTGGCCCTCGGCGCTATCGTCGATCCAGCCTCCGTCCAGGGCTTCGATGATATCGCCTATGGACACGATGCCCACCAGCCGTTTGCCCTCAAGTATGGGCACGCCGGTTATGCCTTTATCGCGCATGAGTACTTGAATGCCGCGCAGGCTATCGCCCGGCTCCGCGCGCACCACGTCGCGAGTCATTACGTCGGCTAGCTTGAGCCGGTAAATGAGTTCCAGCACGACCTGCGAGCCGCTCTCGGTGTCTATCGGGATCGAATCCATTGGCTTCGATTCTAGACGCAAAGCGCGCCCTGCACAAGAACGGGCAGGTCCGCTTATGAGGAAGGCCCCGCGAAGCGGCTTGCATCGGCTAACGGCTACCGTCATACTTAGCTCAGCGGAGGCCCTATGCTGCTCAAGCTTATCGCAAAGATAATCGTCACGCTCAATTCCAATACAAGCTCAAGCCAGGTGGCGGCAGGCCTGGCATCGGGCTTGCTTTTCGCCCTTTTGCCCGCGGGCAATCTCTTATGGATTGCATTGTTCCTTGCCGCCTTCTTCAGCAAGGCGCATTACGGCATGCTCATGCTCGCGAGCGCCCTCTTCAAGCTAGTCCTGCCCCTGCTCGCGGGCCCCTTGGACGCGCTGGGCTGGTTCATCCTTACTATGCCGGCCTTGCAGGAAGCCTTTACCTGGCTCTATAACCAGCCCATTGCGCCCCTGACCCGCTTCAACACCACCCTGGTCATGGGCGGACTGGCGGCGGGCCTGGCGCTGTGGCTGCCGGGCTTCTTCGCGTTCCGTTCCCTCATACGGCTCTACCGGCGCACGCTCGCCGACAGGCTGGCCAAAAGCAAATTCATGCTCGCCATAAAAAAGCTCCCCCTGGTAAAGGCGCTCGGCGGGGCCATCAAAAGCGTACAGCGCGTGCAGGGCGCTTTAGAATAGGCGGCATGCTATGAAGAAAACAAAACCCGTGAAGCTCAACAGGCTCTTCGCCAAACCCGTAAAGGAAGGGCGTTTCCAAAAGCGCTTCCTTGGCGCTTTGGAAATCAAGGGGGACAAGGAATTCCTTGACGCCTCCTTCGAGTCGCGCGTCGGCATGCGCGTGGCCCGCGCCGACCTCGACGCCGCGGCGCTGCAACGACTTAACAAGCTCGCCCCATTCATCAAGGCCAATAGTGGCGCGGTAAAAGGCGCGCCCCTATTGGCCAGCGCCATCCTTGCCGCGGGCATAGCGCTTTTCAGCCTCTTTTTCATGAATCCCCTGCTCGAAAAAGGGATAGAAGCGGGACTCGAAGCGGCCTTCGGCGCCAAGGCTGAGCTGGACGGGCTAAAATTCCAGCCCCTGCGCTTCCGTTTAGCGATAGGAGCCCTACGCGTAGCCGACGCCGCGAGGCCCATGACGAATCTCTTTGAGACCGGCGCGCTCGAGTTGCGGCTCAGCCCCGCCGCCCTCTTCCGCGGCAAGGTATACATTGAGGAGGCCAGCGCCGCCAGCATTATCCTTGGCAGCCCCCGCGAAAGCTCGGGCGCCCTGCCCGGCGCGGCGACGCCGGCTGGCAAAGCGGCCAAAGAAAAACCCATGGGGGCGCCGCTCATAGACTTTGAGCGCTTCGACGCTAAAGCCCTGCTCGAGCAGGAAAAATCCAAGCTGGCGGTCACCGCCGCCTATGGGGAGAGCGCCGCCGCCTATGACGAAGCCGCCGCCCGTTGGGAAGGCAGGGTGGAGTCGTCCAAAGCTGCCGTGCAAAGCGCCCAGGAATCCTCGAAGGCCGTCCTCTCGCTCAACGCCAACGCCATCCGCAGTGTAGACCAGGCCGCGAAAGCCATAAGCGACGCCAAAACGGCCATAAGCGCCGCCTCCGCCGTAGGAACCGAAGCGTCGGCCATATCGACCGGCATAGCCAAGGACGCGGATGCCCTCGCCGAGCTTAGCAAGGCTACCCGAGCCGCCTTCGGCGCTGACGCGGATTACCTTAAGGCGCTGGTGAATCCCAAAAGCGGAGCCGCCATGGCCGCCCTCGAGCCTTCGCTCAGGGCCATGCTGGCCGACAAGGCCGAAGTCTATGTAGATTATGGCATCAAGCTCCTCGACGCGGCTCTCAAGCTCAAAGCCTCGGGCGGCGGCGATTCCGCTGAGGATAGCGCGGCGCCGCGGAAGCCCGCCGCGGGGGGGCGAACCGTACGCTACCCGGGAAGCGAGTACGCCGCCTTCAGGCTCGGTCTCCTGAAATCCGATTTCTCGGCCGGAGGCTCCTCCTGGTCCGTGGAGCTCAGGGAACTCAGCAGCGAGCCGGCCTTATCGCCCGCGCCTACGGCGCTTTTCCTATCCTTTAGCGCCGCGAACGCCTCCGCCATACGGGCAGCCGTCGAGGCGGACCTGCGCTCATCGGAGGCGGCTCGCTATAGCGCCAGGGCGGAACTGGAACGCCTTCCTATAGACTTAGGCGGCGCGCTCGCCGATGCCGGCATGGATGGCTTTACGGGCATGGCCTCAGGCAACGTGAGCCTGTCAGGCCAGAAGGACGGCGCGAGCGCCGGAAGCCTCGCGCTGAACGTTGATGAGCCTAAGGTGGCGCGGCCTTCCGGTAGCGTAGGCATTGCCGTGAGCGCGGCCCTGAAGAAGACCGGCAAGGTCATGCTGGAAGCGGCCTGGGAAAGCGATAACGGCAATGAGAGCTTCGATTTTTCCACTAATATAGACGCCATCGTGGAGGAAGCCCTGCGCGAATTGGCCCTGGGCTACGCCAAGCAGGCGGGAGCCGCTCTTGAGAAGGAATTGCGGGCGTACGTGGCGGACGAGCTCGAGGGAAGCCTAGGCTCCAAAGAGGAATTCGACGCGCTGTTCGCCGCGGCCAAAGGGGATAAGGCCGCGAGCGACGCGCTTAAGAAATCCCTGGACGCCAAGCTTAAGGAGTTGGAGGCCAAGGCTAAGGCGCTGGGGGCCGGAGCCCTGCAGGGCATAAGCCTGCCCAAGATTGGGCCGTAGGCGCCTCGTCGGCCCTTCAAGGCCCGCGCTGCATCGCATACCTAGTTCCCCGAAGCTTGTTGCGCGGGGCGAAACGCAGCTTCCCCTAGCATAAGAGGCTTGGCTATACCGCTAGGGCCGGCGTACTCGGAAGCACAGCAACAAGCTTCGGGGAACTAATCATTTCTTAATGAGCCGACGAAAGACCGCCAGCTTCTCGAAGCGCTTTTCCTCGCCGCGCAACAGGCGCCCTATATTGGCGCGGTGGGTAAAGAATATGAAAGGCGTAGCGAATATGCCGAAGCCCAGGAGCCAGGGCGACTGCCCCTGGCCCAGCAAGGCCGGCGCGATAAGGCTAAGGCTTAGGCTCAGCGCCGCGGCCATCGACGCCAGCGACACGATGCCGAAAGACAGGAGCACGAGCGCGAAGGCCGCCAGGGCGACGGCGAAACCCAGCGGCGCGAAGGCTATTACCGCGCCGGCGGCCGTGGCCACGCCCTTGCCGCCTTTAAAGCCGGCGAATACGGTCCATACATGCCCGATGGTCGCGGCCACGCCGCAGAGCAGCATGGCGCCTTCGCGGCCAAGGGGGCCGCCCAGGGCCAGGCGGCTTATAACGGCCGCGGACAAAAAGCCCTTCATAAGATCGATGAGGGATACCGCAACGCCGGCCTTCCAGCCGAACACCCTGAAGGCGTTCGTGCCCCCGGCGTTTCCCGAGCCTTCGAGCCTGGGGTCGCGCTTGAAAAAGAGCTTGCCTATGACGATGGCGCTGGGAAACGACCCGGCCAGGTAGGAGAGCAAAAGGGCGGCGGCCAAACCCGTCACGAGCCGGCCTTGGGCAGGAAATACGCGAGGGCTATCGCGCCTAAGCCGCCGTGCACCGCGAGCGCGGGGCCGAGCGTGGTGATGGCCGGCGGCGTAGCGAAGCGGTAACGGGCGGCTAAGGCGCCGGCCAGGGCTGCCGCTTCCTCGGGGGCGTCCACGTGGGCGATGAGCGCCTCCATGGGGCCGCCTTGGGGAAGGTCCTTCGCCACGAGTTCAAGGAGCTTGGCTATACCCTTGCGCGGCCCGAGATACATGCCGGCCGAGGCGGCCTTGCCGTCTTTACCCACGGTCAGTATGGGTCGCAGGCCGAAGGCGCGGGCAGCCAGGCCCTTCACGCCTTTGAGCCTTCCGCTCCGCAGGAGGCCCTCAAGGGTCGGGGCGGCGACGAGCAGCTTCACCCTGGACGCCGCTTCTTCGGCCGCCTTGAGCACTTCGTCTGCAGTCGCTCCGGCCGCGGCGGCCTCAGCGGCCTTCTTGGCCACGAGCCCCGCGGACACCGACAACTGCCTGGAATCGAACACCCTGAGCCGAGGCGCGTCCTTCGACGCATAGGCGCTTCGCCTGCCCGCCTCTAGGGTGCCCGACAAGGCCTCGGATATGCCTACGTATACGGCCTCGTCGGCATGGCCTAGGGCCAAGTCGTATTTTCTCTGGAAGGCGGCCGCCGTGGGCTGGGAGGTGGTAGGATAATGGGCGGGCCTGGATTTCAGATAAGCGGAAAATTCCTCGGCGCTCAGGCCAAGGCCGTCAAGATACGAGCGTTTCTCGATAATGACCTGCACGGGCACCGTCTCTATGCCCAGCGACAGCTTGATTTCATCGGGCATATCACAGGCGGAGTCGGCTATTACCGCGCAGGGCCTGCGCCCCGCGGCCGCCCTCTTGGTCTGCAGGAGCATATCGTCCACCTTAGGCTGCTCCACCTGCCCGTAGCCATCCATGGCGGCGAAGGCCTTAGACGGGCTGTCGCTGTGCAGATGGGCCTTTATGTAACGGGAGGAGCCGGCCACCACGATGGAATCGCCGAATCGGCTCAGGCTTTCCCGCAGCGAGGACAGGTCCATATCCTTGCCCGCTATGAGGGCCTCTATGCAGTAGCGGTACGTCGGATCGCTTCCGTCTAGAGGGAGGTCCTCGTCGAGGCTTATCCCCGCCTCCGCTACATCGCCCCCCGCTTGCTCGGACAGCTCCCGAATGCGGCCCTGGTGTATGAAATTTGCCACGCCTTCGATGAGGCGCACGAAGCCCAGCGCCCCGGCGTCCACGACGCCGGCCTTTTTGAGCTCGGGCAGGAGTTCCTTGGTGCGTTCCAGCGAGGCGCGCGCCGCCTCAAGCCCTTCTTTAAGCATTTCAATGAAGTCGTCGCTGCGCTGGGCCACCTTATGGACGGCCTCAGCCCAGTCATGCAGCACCGTTATGATGGTGCCTTCTTTCGGCGACGAGAGGGCGGCGCGCGCCG
>JBGSKZ010000660.1:0-1307 GCA_041741035.1 Treponematales bacterium | reverse complement strand
GCCCGTTATCCTACGGGGTTCGGAAACCGGCAATACCTATGACATAGCTTTTGAGGCGGGAGCCGGGGACGTGGGCAGGAACTTCGGCCCCCCCATATGGCTCTACATGCCCCTGCCCTTCGAGCTTCCTGATTCGCTGTACAGGGCAATACCGGATTATAAGGGGACAAACATGGGGGGCACTGCGGCGCAACGCCGCGCCGCCTTTGAAAAGATCTACGAAAAAACCGCCAAGGGCAGCTGGCTCCTGAGGGGGGGGAGAAATCCCGGCTATGAGGCGCGGCCGGAGCTCTGGGCCATGCTCGAGGATGCCGGCTACCCGGTCGACAAGGCCGAATATAAAGAGGGAAAGACCTTGCGGGCGGTTACCATACTCTTCAAGGTATCCTCCTATCGCGCGGATCGCGGCGTCCTGCTGGAGGATATCCATATAGAAAGCAGTTCGGGCTATTCCGATATAGATGATGCCGTGCGATATGGTTTTACTAGGGGAGAGTTCAGGAATTCCGGCGCGATTTCCGTAAACGGCCGCTTCACCTACCGCTTCTAGCTATTCTTGCATTCATCTAAAAAAGCCGCCCGGGAATAGTTCCCAGGGCGGCTTGTTATTATTCCGGGAGGCAAAGGCGCGAGCCCATGGGACCCGCGCCTCGAGCCTTAGTCCTTCTTGCCCTCGTCCACGATGCCGCCCTTGGCCTGGCCGCAGGGCCTGGTCATGCCCTCGAGGGCTGCGGCCACCATCTCATTGCGGGCTGAGGCCACGGCGTTGGGATGTATGGCCGATATGGGCTCGCGGTCGCCGCCTGAGCCGGTGACGACCGACACGTGGCCGGCGGGATACAGGTTCAGGGTCTGGGCGAAGGGGTCGAAGAGCTGCTCGAAGTTGTCCAGGAGCCAGGCCCTGCGGGCTTCGGGGCCTGCGCTCTTCATGGTGGCCAGCGTCACCTCGAGCTGGTCGAGTTCGGCGCGTGCGGCCGACTGCCAGCCGGCCAGCTCGGTCTTGGCCGATAGGATGAGCTTGTCGCGCTCGGCCGCGGACGGGGTGATCACCTCGGCCCTGAAGCGGTTCTTGAGCATGTCTATGTTCTGCTTCTCCGCCTCGAGCTCCGCCTTGATGCCCGATACGCGGGCGCGGGCGTTGGCGCTTTCCTGCTCCACCCCCACCTTGCGGCGCTGCTCTTCCTGGGCAAGGCGCACGCGCACGTCGGCCTTGAGCCTGTCCAGCTCGTTCTTAAGGTTCTTTACCTCGGTTTCCGCGCGGCGGGCTTCGGCCTGCTCGGCGCTGGCGGCGCGGGCCTCGGCCTGGG
>JBGSKZ010000659.1:0-8443 GCA_041741035.1 Treponematales bacterium | reverse complement strand
AGGGCGTGGCAGCCCAGGGCGATGGCGCGCGCTACCCGGGCGCCGAAGCGCGCGGGCACCGACTTTAGGCCTTCCTTCCGGTCGAATTCCATATCCTGCGTGGCGTAGATAATATCGAAGCCGGCCACCCAGAGCGCCACCGCCGCCGACAGCGCGAAAAAGCGCAGCTCGAAGCGGCCGGCTATGCCCAGGAAGGCGCCCATAGTGGCTATGGCGCAGGTGGCCCCCAGCCAGAAATGGCAGAGCCAGGTATAGCGCTTGGTGTAGGAATAGCCGAATACCATAACGCCGGCCACGGGCAGGAGCAGGGCGCAGAGCGGATTGAGCATAAAGGCCGATACCGTCAGCAAGCCCAGCATGGCGGCGCTGACGGCCCAGAGTTCGGCCAGGCGTACCCTGCCCTGCGACAAGGGCCTACCCGCCGTGCGCGGGTTCCTCTTGTCTATATCCTTGTCGATGATTCGGTTGAGCGCGTTGGCCGCGTTTCTGCCCCCGGTGGCCGCAAGGACTATCCACAGCAGCTTCATAAGCGGCGGCCTGCCGCCCGTCTCGAGCAGCACCGCCGCCACGGCGAAGGGCAGGCTGAAGAGGGTGTGTCGTATCATCACCGCCTCGCCCACTACGCGCGCGCGGCCCAGGATGCCGCCCGACGCTGCCTCCGAGGCCAGGGTTTGGTCCGACGCTGCGTCCGGGGCCGCGGCCGGATTCGAGGCAGCGGATTCAGTCGATGCCATACTCTGCCCAGCGCGCGCTTACCTTGTCCGACACGGCCTTATCCATCTTGAGGGGCTCGGGCCACTGTCGCGTATGGCCCTCGTCGGGTCCTTTGCGCGTGGCGTCCACGCCCAGGCGCGTGCCGTAGCGCGGCAGGGGCGACGAGTGGTCCAGCGCGTCCAGCGGGCCGTCCATGAACACGAGGTCGCGCTTGGCGTCGATATTGTTGAAGGCGCGCCAGGCCACCTCGGACACATTGTGCGGGTTCACGTCCTCGTCCACCACCACGATGAGCTTGGTGTAGCACATCTGGCCCATGCCCCAGAGGAAGTTCATGACCTTGCGAGCCTGGCCGGGAAAGCGCTTCTTTATCGACACGATCACGCAGTTGTGGAATACGCCCTCGAGGGGCATGCCCAGGTCGACGATCTCGGGGCACATTTGGCGTAGGAGGGGCAGGAATAGCCGCTCGGTGGCCTTGGCCATCCAGCAGTCCTCCATGGGGGGTATGCCTACTATGGTGGCCGGATACACCGGATTCTTGCGCCGCGTTATGCGTTCTAGGTGGAAGACGGGGTAGAGGTCCGGCAGGGAGTAGAAGCCGGTATGATCGCCGAAGGGCCCTTCCATGCGCAGGGGCTCGGCGGGGTCCACGTAGCCTTCCAGCACGAACTCGGCGTTGGCCGGCACTTCCACGTCGGAGAGCGTGGCCTTGACCACCTCCACGGGCGCGCCGCGGAGGAAGCCGGCGAACATCATTTCCCAAATTCCCTCGGGCAGGGGCGCCGTGGACGCGTAAGTAACCGCCGGATCGGCGCCTAAGGCCATCGCCACGGGCATGCGCGCGCCGCGCGCCTTGTATTTCTCGAAGAAATGCGCGCCGTCCTTATGCAGATGCCAGTGCATGCCCGCGCTCCTGTCGTCGTATACCTGCATGCGGTACATGCCCACATTCTGCGCCCCCGTGTCGGGGTCGCGCGTGCACACGAGGGGCAGGGTAAGGAAACGCCCTCCGTCCTCCGGCCAGCACTTGAGCACGGGCAGGCTATCGAAGCCCTCGTCGCCGCTTATCACTTCCTGACAGATGCCTTTGCGTACCTTCTTAGGCAGGAGCGACAGCGCCACGGGCAGCTTGGGCAAGGCGCTGGGTATGGCCGAGAAGATATTGAAGCCCCGAAGCTGCTTCCAGGCCCACGCTATGAGGCCTTCAATCTCCGCTGCCTTGGCGTCCAGGCTCTCGGCCCCGAAGCCCAGGGCCATGCGCCGGTCGGAGCCCATAGCGTTTATGAGGAGGGGGTAGGCCGAACCCTTCACCTTCTCGAAGAGCAGGGCCGGCCCGTTGGCTTTCATGACCCGGTCCGCTATCTCGGTAATCTCGAGCTCGGCGTCCACTTCCACGGCTATGCGCTTCAGCTCTCCGAGCTTCTCGAGCTCGCCTATAAAGGCCTGTAAATCGTTATGTGCCATGAGGTATTGTAGCATTTGGAGGCAATGGATTCCAAGGGGAGGCTATTCTGGGGTATTATTAAACATTACAAAAACTATCATAAATAATTCACGTGAAAAAACCTTTATAGACCTAGAATAGTGCGCTATTATTCTCCTATACAAATCACCGAGCTTAAGCAAAACGTTACGTATATGGAGGCGAACCATGAGGTTCCCGCGTTCGATTTTATTGACGCTCGCCGCGTGCGTCCTTTTCATGCCCGCACTGCACGCGCAATCCAGCGACGTGACCATGAGCTTCCTTCCCACGGTTACCGTACCCATAGGGCCTACCCTTGGCGACGGACTGCCCTTTTTCGACATAGGCGGCGGCGGTAGCCTGCGCGGCGAGCTGGCTCCCGGCTTCGCCCGCTGGCTCTTCGGCAGGGCTTTCATCGACTACGAACTGCTGCCCATAAACGGCTCAAGCGAGTCGCTCTCGGTGGTATACGGCGGCGGCGCCCTCGGCGCAAGCTTTTCCCCCGCGCCGCGCTTCGCCCTGCGCGCCAGCGCCGGAGGCGGATTGTATATGGCCGTAGCCGACGTAGGCACGGTACGCAACCCCTTCCTGGAAGGCGGCGCGGAATTTCTCCTCCGACTCTCTCCCAGTCTCGCCGCGGGCCTTGGCGCCCGCTACAAGTATCTCTCCGTGCCCGGAGACTCCCTTTACCAGGGCCTCTCCGTGCAACTCGGCGTCGTCTATGACCTGGCAGGCTCACGCAAGGGTACCGACATCCGGCTCGCTCCCGACCTTGGTGCCGTCTTCCCGCTTTTCTTCAGTTTTTACGACAAAAACCCCCTGGGTACCGCCCTCATATCCAATGACGAAAACCTGCCCATAGAAAAGGTAAAAGTGCTTTTTTACGCCAAGCAGTACATGGACGCCCCGCGCCTGAGCGCGGAATTCGACAAGCTGGCCCCGGGAGACAGCAAGGAATTCCCGGTATACGCCCTCTTTAACGACGCCATATTCCGGGTAACCGAAGGCACAAAGGCGGCCGGCGAATTGACCCTGGAGTACTATTACCTTGGGCGTAAGACTACCAAGACTATACCCGTTACCCTCAACGTGCAGAACCGCAACGCCATGACCTGGGACGACGACCGCAAGGCGGCAGCCTTCGTCACGGCTAAGGACCCCCTAGTGCTCGGCTTCGCCAAGGGCCTGGCATCCATGGTGCGCAACGAGGCGGGCACCGCCGCCGTATCCTCGGAGTTTCGCACCGCGCTGGCCGTGTACCAGGCTCTCCGCGCCTATGGCTTAGGCTACGCGGTGGACCCCAAGACTCCCTACATATCCTTGTCCGAGCAGGAAGACGCCATAGACTTCCTGCAGTTCCCCAGCCAGACCCTCGCCTATCGCGCGGGCGACTGCGACGATTTGTCGGTGCTCTACGCCGCCCTCCTCGAGGCGGTGGGCATAGAGACCGCCCTGGTAACCACCCCCGGCCACATCTTCGTGGCTTTTGATTCAGGGCTTACGCCCGAGAACGCGGCGCGCGCCTTCAGCGATTCAGCCGAGACCATAGTGCGGAACGGCAAGGTGTGGATACCAATAGAGGTGACCTTGGTTAAAGACGGCTTCCTCAAGTCCTGGTCCGTGGGAGCCATGGAATGGCGCGACGGCGTGTCGCGCGAGCAGGCCGGCTTCTATCCCATACGCGAAGCCTGGCAAGTCTACGAGCCCATAGGCTTCGCCGAGGGCGGGGCCCTCGTGTCCCTGCCCGCCCAGGAGCGTCTCATAGATGCTTATAAGAGCGAGCTCGATAAATTCTCCCGCGGGCAGATCATGTCCCGCGTCGCGGAGCTGCAGGCCCAGATCAAGAGCGGCAAGGAAGCCGACAAGGCCGCCAACCGCTTAGGCATACTCTACGCGCAGTTCGGGCTTATAGCAGACGCCCGCGCGCAATTCCAGTTCGCCATAAATAAAAGCAATCTCCAGCAGGCCCTGGTCAACATGGGCAATGTGGAATTCCTTGACGGCCAGATGGCCAAGGCCAAGACCTTCTACGAACGCGCGCTTAAAGCAAACGCCTCCGATACCGCCGCCCTCGTCGGCCTCGCCCGTAGCCTGCAGGCCCTTGGCGACTTAAGCGGCTTCCGCGACTCCCTGGCCAAGCTCCAGGACGCCAGCCCCAGCGCCGTAGACCGCTACTTCCCCTCCGGTGCCGCCACTGCCCGCGCCTCCGAGGCCGAGGAAAGGAAAGTTGAATTATGGACCGAATAAAGAAGCTCCTCGCCGCCGTATTTTTCGCGGCCGCCTTGTTCGCCCTTAGCACCTGCGATAATCCGGTGGATATGCTGAGTGAGATAGAAGTGAAGGTGATGCAAGCGAATGATAGGTATTTGGAGGTGGTCAGCACGATTCCAGTAAGTGAAGACTTTACGGTCAATCCGGGAACCCGTATAAAAATCCGATTTGACCGAGCGATTAATATAGATACGGTGAATACAAGTACTATTGCATTTGTGAAGCATCTTGGCGGTACGGTAGTACCATGGACAGCTAGCTTTGATGACCTACTCAATATCTTGAGCATAAGGCCTGATTCGCTACTGAGCAACTTCACTCGTTATGATATTACGGTGAATGGTATATTAGGAATCGATGGGAGCAGGATCTTTGAAAGTATTTCATGGTACTTCGAAACTACTGAAGCCCCTACTGGACAGGTTGTTATTGCTAATGCAGGTGATATTGTACCTGGTTACACGAAATATTCTTTGGTAGACATATCGATTATCAACCCGAATTCTTTGGCAAAAGAATTTACAGCAGCATCTTCAGAGAGTGCTCTTTATGACCCTCAAATTAATGGAGGATCTTGGGCTTGGACTTTAATCTCGAATCCAATAGAAGACTTTGTTTTATCTGCAGGGCAAGGTTCGAAGTATGTCTATGTAGTGCTAAAGGATTCCCCTTCACCCTCCTATAGTACGGTGATTGATGGGGGTATTGTATTCGATACCGCTAATCCAAGTGCAGGTGCATGGACAATTAACGGTAATGCGCTTTATTCTCTTGCCTCGACAGTAGGTTTAACCACGACTGTAAGTCCCTCGGATGCTACGAGTGGGGTATATCAGATGCGGTTTTCAAATAATAATTCTAGTTGGTCGCCTTGGGAAACCAATGCCTCTTCCAAAACTTGGGATATCACGAGTGCAACATATGGTGGTAATGCAAATCAGGGATCAAAGACGGTCTTTGTGCAAATAAGAGACAAGGCTGGCAATATTTCTTCTTCGGTTTCAGATTCAATTTCCTATGATAGCGTTATTCCGAACGTAGGTACGTGGAGGATAAATGGGGATGCCGCCTTTTCTAGCAGCGCAATTGTGGCACTGGCTCCGACGGTTAATCCAACTGACGCTACTAGCGGCATTTCGCAAATGCGCTTTTCTAATAACAATACTAACTGGTCAGCTTGGGAGGCGTATGCTACCTCTAAATCTTGGGATATGACCAGTAGTACTTTTGGCGGGAATACTGCTCAAGGATCGAAAACTGTCTATGTGCAAGTAAAAGATGGCGCTGGAAATGTCTCAGTGTCTGCGTCAGATGCTATCACTTATGATACACTCTCACCGAATGCTCCTACCATATCCGGCATTAGCGTACCTACCTATAACAACAGAACAGTCGCTACCTCAGTAACCTGGACCTGGGCAAGCGGAGGTAACGGAGGAAACGGTACATATCGATATGCCTTCAATGGCACTCCGAGTGGGGAGGGCGGTACCGCTACATCTGCAACGCGAACAACAGATGGCCTTTGGACTTTATATGTTCAGGAGCGTGATGTAGCAGGAAACTGGTCTCCATCAGGGACTCGGACTATACGAATGACGCCAATAATTCCTTATAATGGGGAAACAAATATTCCTACCACTATTAGCAGTTCAAACCGAATGGAATGGAGAGAATCAACGCTTGCATTGGAGTATAGAATCCGATTTAAGTATCAAATAACTACTAAATTATGGAGTAGTTGGAGTAGTTACATTTATACTACAGATACCAGCATTACTTCAGGGGTAGGGACGCTTCCGGCGGCTACCGCTTTTCGCTGGCAGATATATATGCGCAACAAATTTGGGTGGCCAGCTGAAAATGAGACAGAGTATTTTACTTTTACGACTCAATAGAGATCAAGGGCTATTTTGGTAACATAAAGTGTATTCTTGAGTTAGCTGAAAACTGAGATGATTTGGAGTCATTATTTTTTAGGCTGCGTTGGCGATATGCTCTGACGTTATAGGTGTGATAGCGATAAGGGATACAGTTAAAATAAAATAATAATTGCGTGTAAGCTAAACGAGTTATAGAGTTGTATCATTGATTATATATGAATTTACGGTCGATATGCAGTATGGCGGTGCTACCGTGTGGAGGTATTTCTGTATGAGACTAACGCCCCCAAATGGCTATTTTCTACCATTATTTCTTTTTATTTCGCTTTATCCCATAGTGGGACAAGAAGCAGTTTCTGATTTTTCATCTACAAATGGTACCGGCCAACTCAGCATGGTAGTGCGCCCAGATATCGGCCTTCCCTTAGGAGAAGATGCTGATCTTTACGGTATTTCGTTTGGAAGCAATTTGTCGGCTTCGTGGAGGCCTCCTTTTCTTCCCGTAAGCACCTTAGGTTTTGGCGCGACGTATTCCTATTTGCCGACTAAGGTGCCTGGGTTCAGCCTTTCCGCTGCTGCCGTATCCCTGCAGGGAGGTGTTCAATTTCCTATCAGCCGCTCACTGACCGTACGAGGCTTGGCAGAATTGGGTTACTTCGGTGCTTCTGAAAATAGCGGAAAAGGGCCTTCCGCTTCTAATCCCTATTTCTCGGGAGGAGCTTCAATTGGCCTGGCTTTTACTAAGACTCTCGAGGCTGAAGCAGGTGCTTCTTATCGCTCCTGGTATGGATTGTGGAGCGGAGTTTCTGTAAATCTTGGTATTTCTCTGCATTTAGGCAGTCGATCAATTAGTCCGAAGATTCCTTCTGACTACACGCCAATACGCTCTGAAGGCAGCGGCCTTGACTTCGTTGGGATACAACTCGAGTCGGTATTCCCGATTTTCTACAAATACTATGACAATCATATTTTTGGTCGAATTTTAGTTCATAATTTTGAAAATGCCCCTATAACGGATATAAAGGCTACGGTCAATGTTAAGCGTTATATGGATGAAGCAAAGCCTGCGGGTGCGCCTTCAAGAATTGCGCCTGGCGCTACTGCTGCAATCGATTTGTTCGGTCTTTTTAATAATGCTATGCTGGACATCGTAGAGATCACAAAGCTACCTATATCTATTGTGCTCGAGTATACCCAGTTTGGGCAGAAGTTTAGTGATGAATATGTAGGAACGCTTGAGGTTCGCGACAGGAATGGAATTATCTGGGATGATGATCGGAAGGCTGCCGCGTTCATTAGCTCCAAAGATCCTGAAGCGCTTGCGTGGTCAAAGAGCGTAGCGGCAACGGTAAGGGATCTGCTAAACCCTGCGGTCAATCCTAATCTACAAGCAGCCATGGCGGTGCATGAAGCCTTGCGTACCCAGAATTTTGCCTACGTCAAAGATCCTACATCAGCCTTAGAGAGTCAGAATCGGCAGATAGTGGACTCCATACAATTTCCTCGACAGACCTTGGGTTATAAAGCTGGAAAGTGCTCAGACTTAACAGTGCTTTATTGTTCATTCCTGGAGTCTGTCGGTATCGCTACCGCACTTCTTACAACGCCGGGACACATACTAATGGCGGTTGATCTAGAAATGGATCCAGAGGAAGTTCAAAGAGTATTCGCGCGACCGGATGATTTGATTATCCACGACGGCAAGGTTTGGCTTCCCTTGGAAACGACCGATAGGAAAGGCAGTTTTTCTGCTGTTTGGCAAGCTGGCGCTCAGGAGTGGAGAGAGGCAGAAGCTAAGAAAACCGCCGGATTCTATCAAGTACACGATGCTTGGAAGGAATATCAGCCTGTAGTGTATGAGGCGGGCGGGAAGTCCGCTCCTATACCTGATGCTCGTGCCGTTGCTGCAGGATTTACTAAAGAACTCAATTCCTACATAGGTGTAGAGCTTGGACCTCGGGTAGCCTCCATTGAGGCAGAAATAGTGCGCAAAGGCGCTAGTTCTCAAATACGTAATAGACTAGGCGTTCTGTATGCCCGCTATGGCCAATGGAGTAAAGCCGAGGAGCAGTTTTCATCTGCACTTAGTCTTACCAAAGATTACCAG
>JBGSKZ010000658.1:0-5456 GCA_041741035.1 Treponematales bacterium | reverse complement strand
GTTTGAGAATGGCGTCTTGATGGTTCACTATGAGACTAAGCTGTAACCAAAAAACAACAAAGCGTTAACCAGGCAATTCCCCAAGAAATAGGGTCTTTCGCGTTTTTTTTGGCTAGGATCAGCCATAAGCGAAATTTTCATACCAGCTTCGCCTATGCGTCAGCACCGACGATAGAATGCCGGCTGACGCGAAACGGCGACCGGCTTGAAAAGAAAACGACCGTTTCCGTAACCGGAAACGGTCGAAATTCGGGCAACCCGGATTCGCCTTCCAGCCCGAGCCCTCCTGCCTCGGGATGGAAGGCCGCCTCGCTCGCTTTCGCGGCCCTCCGTGGCCGCTCTTCCTCCCTTTGGTCGGCGCTCGCTCGGTTCGAATCCGTGTTGCCCCAATAAAAAAGAGCGGAACAGTCTAACGACCGTTTCCGCTCTTTTTCGGGCAACCCGGATTCGAACCGGGGACCCCTAGTCCCCCAGACTAGTACGCTAACCATCTGCGCTATTGCCCGCTGCGCCTTTTCAAGGCGCGGGTCGCATACTAGCACGAGGCCTCGGGCAATGTCAATGAAACGGGGCTTAGTCGGGCGCGAGGCGCTTTTTTTCCATGGGAAAGGGCAGGAAATCGAGGTTAAAGGATACGAGCATGGGCAGGGCGGCTCCTATGCTTACCCAAGCCATGATATCGCCCCAGCCGCTTTGATCGCTGCTAAGCAGATAGTACCCGCCCAGGCCAAGCAGGCCGAAGGCCATGGCGCCGTCGGTAATGCGCACGATTTTTCTCCAGCGGCCCACTCCCGCTGGGTCATTGGCTAGTAGCCTGCTTAAGAGGATGGCGTTAGGCAGGGCTACCGCGCTTAGGGCTATGGCGCCGGGCAATATGGAGTCCGCGTCGTTGAGCATTTCGGGGATAAGCGCAAGCGGGGTTAAGGTTTTCAGGACTACGGGCAGGCCAAGAAGAAAGTCGCCGGCGTTTTGGGCAAAGGCGACGCCCACGCAGAACAATGCTATAAAAACAAGGCAGAGGGCTTTGGCCACGATGTACTCCTTCTTATTTCTGACTTATTAGCTACACTATTTCTTAGTATACAATGCCGAGGCGGGGCGTTCAAGAAAAACTTCGTTCCCGCTTCTTCTCGCGCTTGGCGGCAAGGCCTAATCGCAGGCAAAGCACTCGTCGGGATTAAGCTCGGGCCGTATGCCGGGCCGGGTCATGCAGAAATCGTAGCGCAGCGGGTCATCCGGCCTGAGCAGGCGCAGCGCCGCTCCCGCTTCTCTGGCGGCGGCTAGGTCCAGGCTCTTGCGCTTCAAGAACCCGTAACGCCTGCACGCGGCGGCCATGTGCGTATCTAAGGGCACGACGAGGCGGGAGGGGTCGCAGCGGCGCCAGGGGCCGGGGTCGACATTGTCTTTGCGCACCATCCAGCGGAGGAAGAGGAAAGTCCTCTTGGAAGCCGAGCCCTTGGCCGGATCGGGCAGGAGATTCCCCGGCCAGCTCCGATCGGAAGCTCCGCGCAGGGCTTGGACCAGGCCGGAGGCCGCCTGCGCGTAGTCGGGCTCTACCGGGTCGTCGCAGGATAGGAAGAGGCTTTCCAGGCTTCCCCGCTGCCGCAAAGCCTTAATGCCGCCAATGTACGACGCCAGGTCATCGCCCGAGAAGAAACGGTAACGAAAGCCGCCGAGAGCGTCCCTGAGCTCGCTTAGTTCCATGGAGGCTAAGGCGGAAGCGGGGGCTGGGCCGAGGACCGCTAGAACCTGGCGCGCCGCCTTTACGATGAGGCCAGCATTGCCCAGCGCCAAAGCGGCGCAGACGAGGCCCGCCACTTCCCTATCCTCTGGCTCGCTAAACGAGAGCACCACCGCCAGGGGGTCTGGATCCAGGTAGGCGGGGTCGTTATAGCGCGCGTAGAGCTCTTCCAAGTCCTTCAGGCGCGGCGGGCTTATGCTTTCAGGGGCGGACACGGGATATTCCGTTATGGGATAGCCACGCCGAGCTGCGCGAGGGCGTCGCGGCGCTGGGCTATGTCGGCCCGCTCGGGGGAGAGGGTGAGCGCCTGCTTGAGGTAAAACCTGGCGCGCTGATGGTCGTTGCGCTTCATGTATATATCGGTCATGGCGACGAGGGCGTCCACGTTCAGGCCATTCTCTATCAGCGAGGATCGCAAGGAGGCAAGGGCGGCGTCCTCATTGGGCTGCAGGCGGGACTGCAGCAGGAAGAGGTTGGAGCGGTATACCGAGCCGCCCTTGAGCGCCAATTGCGCGCTTATGAAGGCGGAGGCGTCTCCGCGCTTTCCCTGCTCTACTAAAAGGGTAGCCCAGGCGAGGGCGGCCTGTTCCGAGGAGGGCTGCTTTTCGCGCCAAAGGCTGGCCATGGCCAGGCTTTCATCGACGCGGCCGGCGAGGCGATACGCTCGGTAGAGGCTTTCGTAGTCGTCATATCCCGGATAGAACGCGCGTATGGCGTCGGCCCTGGCCGCGGCCCCTGGGCCATTGCCGGCGGCAAGGTCGGCGGCGAGGAGCACTTTCAAGGCGCGAATAGAGCTGGGATCAGCCTTAAGGGCCTTGCCGGCGTAGGTGATGGCCTCAAGCCTCTCTTTGCCGCCCGCGGTGAACAAAAGCTCCGCGGCGTAAAGGAGCAGGGCTTGATCCTCGGGATAGCGCTCGAGGCCGCGGCGCAGGGCCGCTATGGCCCCGGGCAGGTCTTTGGAATTCTCCGCGGCGCTGCGCGCCCGCAGGAGGAGGTAAAGCTTATCGTTGGGATCTACGCTGGCATAGGCGTCGAGCAGGGACGCCGCCAACTTGAATTCGCCGCGCTCCACCAGGAGGTGGGCGCGCATAAGCATGAAACGGGAATCCAAGGGATCGTTGAGGAGCACGCGGGTGATAAGGGGCAAGGCCTCCGCCCACTGGCCATTGCCATAGAGGGCGTAGGCGTAGGCGCGCTGGTAGCTCTGGCTGTCCAGTACGTTTGGATTAGCGCCCGCAAGCGCGGCGAGGGCATCCTTGGGTTTGCCCGCGTCAACGAGGAGCCTCGAGGCGTTTATGGCCGCCGGGTAGCAGTCTGGGGCCAGGCGCTGCGCATTAGTGAATGAAGAAAGCGCCTTGACCGCGTCGCCGGTGCGCTCCAGGGCATGGCCCCGGGCTAGTTCGGCCAGGGCCGATTGATGGCCAAGGCCGGCGAAGCGCTCATAGGCGGCCAGCGCGGCTATCGATGCGAGCTGCGTGCGGGTCCTGAAGACGGTAAGCAGGGGCATAAGGTCGAAGAGCGCGCCCTGCCCTTCGACTACGGCCGCCGGCCGGCCGTTGCGCGCGTCTATGAAGGCCTTGCTCAGGCTCGTCTCCGGCGGCGCTTCCAGGGCGGCAGCGGGCGTAAGCTCGGGATAAGCCAGTCGCGCGATTTCATAGGCCAGCCAGGCATAGGATCGGGCATCGGCCTTGCTCAGCAGGCCGGCCTGGTTAGCGGCCTGTACGGCCTCGGCCAGGGAACCGGGCGAGCCGGAAAGTATGAGTCCCTCTATGCGCATACGCTCCGCCTGGGCCGGGCTAACGGTATCCACAGACGAGAGCGCGCTGCCCGGGCGCGGCGAGGGGCCGCCTACGCAGGAAGTCAGGCTCGCGAGGATGAGTAAAAAAGCTAGCGGCGCGGCGATGCCGGTTTTCATGCGCGGTTATCCGATCCGGAGTCGTTCCGCAGATAGCTGCGGGTAATGAGCCAAAGGACGAATAGCACCAAGCCGGCGGCCACGAAGAGGCCCGGCCACCAAAGGGAGAGGAAATTCTTAAAGCTCATCGAGCTGAAGCCGAAGGAGAACACCGCAAGGAACAAGCCGAGCGCCACGAAGGATACGGCGGGAACGACGAAGGAGGCGCGCACGGCCTTGTAACGCATGAGGCCGGATGGCACGAGGCAGAGGCCCGCGAGGATGGCGTAGAGCGGCCAATAATCCGCCAGCCTGACGCCAACGAGGCCCATGACCAGGTTCAAGAGCGCGGAGCAGCCTATAAAGGAGCCTATGAAGAGGGCATGGGAATAGCGTTTATTGGCTATGCCTATGTAGCTATACAGCACGGCGGCGATGAAGGCGACGAGCGGCCAGAGCCTCAGAGGCTTATCGAGCAGTCCGGTGGTAAGGAGCAGGGTGCCCGAGCCGAGCACGATGAAGAAGAGGGCGAGGATGAAGTAGAGATGGGGCGATTTAACCTTCGTGCTGCTCACTGCGAAAACCCTCTCCTTATATTGTAGCCAATCTTGCTCGGCTTGCCAACGGTTTTACCCCCATGATATAGTCGGAAGCAATGCGTTTTAACCCTGTTTTAGCCGCAGCACTGTGCCTTGCCCTCGCGGCGTCCTGTTCTTCCCCCCGAGACTACTACCTCAAAGGCGCCGACGCGGACGCCGTGGAGCTTAAAGCGCTTTTCGGCCTCCTGGACAATCCGTCCACAGGCGAGGAGGAGCGCTTCGCCGTCATACAGAAGCTCGGCTCGTCCATGCTTGAGCGCGAGGATTACGGCCGCCTGGTATCTCTTATCACCGAAGAAATAGAGAAACGCCCCGATGCGCCCTATAATGCCATGCATATGCTCACGCTAGCTTGGGCCTATTCCAAGCAAGGCGCGGAGAAGGTGGCCGCGCTCTATTACGACCGCATACTGAAGAACTACACGGACTTGAGCGTGAACGGCGAGTCCATACATTACGCCTGCCTCCGGCGCCTTATAGCGCTGGTGCCCGAGCCGGAGCGCCGCATAGAATTCAGGCGCGAGCTCATAGCCCGTTTCCCCGATAAGATAGATATGGGTACCGAGCTGTTTTTCATGGGCAACGAATACGAGACCTTGGGCGAGTGGGACGCCGCCCTGGACGCCTATCGCCGTTTCCTTCCCTACTATTCCTCCGAGATACCGGGCAGGCCGGACGCGGTGCGTTACGCGCGCACCTTCATAGACTTGGCGACCATCCCTAAAACCTGGACGCATGAGAGCCTAGACAGCCTCCTTACGGTGGTGAAACAGGCGCTGCTCACCGGCAATACCCGCGCCCTATCCAGGCTTCGGGCGGGCGTGGGCTTCTTCGCCATGGACTGGTACCAGGACCTAGACAGCGGAAACAGCCAGGTACTCTTCGACTTTGGGGTATTCATGACGGGCGGCCGCATTTATTTTTCAGACACCCTCGATCCTTCCTCAAATGCGCGAGAAGCCTTCCTGCGCACCTGGGGCTGGACGGAGCGCATATCCATCTGGTACCTGTATTTCCGTAAGGTGGACTTTCCCGCGGACCCCGAGGTGCACGGCCGCTGGGAGTGGGCCGGCATATACTTCGGCGAAAAGCTGCAATGATCGCCGCCGCGCTGGCCCTCTGCGCCCTGCTCGTCCAAGGCGCGTACGGCTTAGATTCCCAACGGCCGCAGCGCGGGACCGAGGCCGCGCTGCCGCCCTGGCGGCACCATGCGGGGCCGGAA
>JBGSKZ010000657.1:0-2364 GCA_041741035.1 Treponematales bacterium | reverse complement strand
GCGGCGAGCGGGCGGGCCGGGACGCTCAGCCGGCGCGCGCGGATTGGGCGGGCCTCGAAGGCCTGTCTTCAAGCGCTCCCAAGGCCTAGGCCGGCCATGAGGATACTTTCCACCGGCCCTGAAGACCTGGCTCTGGCCGCGAAGGCCATACGCGACGGCCTCCTCGTGGCCATACCCACTGAGACGGTGTACGGCCTCGGGGCCAATGCCTGGGATACCCGCGCGCTTGCCCGCGTGTTCGCGGCCAAGGACAGGCCGAGCTTCGATCCTCTCATAATACACGTGGCCAGGCCCGAGGCGGCCGAAGAAGTGGCCGAATTGGACGCCCTCTACGTGCGCGCCTTCATGGAGCGCTTCTGGCCGGGGCCTCTGACCCTCGTGCTGCCCAAGAAGGACTGCGTGCCCGACCTGGCCACGAGCGGCCTGGCGACCGTGGCCGTGCGCTGCCCCGCCCATCCCGTGGCCAGGGAAATCATACGGCTGGCCGGCGTGCCCGTGGCCGCGCCTAGCGCCAACCCCTTCGGCCGCCTGTCTCCCACGAAGGCCGCGCACGTGGCCGCCTTCCTAGGAGATCGCGTCGATTATATCGTGGACGGCGGAAGCTGCGCCGTGGGCGTGGAGAGCACCGTACTGGATTTGTCCGAGCGGCCGCCCCTCGTGCTCAGGCCCGGAGGGATATCGCTTGAGCTCCTGCGCGAGCTGGCCCCCGGCGTGGAACTGTTCGACCGCGTAAGCTCGAGCCCACGCGCGCCGGGACAGCTGCCGAGCCACTATGCTCCCCGGCGCCCCCTGCGCGTGGCCGAGGCCGGCAGGCTCCATGAGGCCCAACCCTCGGGCAGGGCCGCCGCCCTCTGCTTCGGCGAGGAAGCGCGGCGCCGCTGCGAGGAACGCGGCGTCTTTGCCCGCGTGGTGGACTTGTCCCCGGGCAGAGACCCTATCGAGGCCGCCGCCGCTCTCTTCGACCGGCTCCATAGCCTGGACCTTGGCGATTGGGACGAGCTTTGGGCCGAACGCCTGCCTGAAGAAGGCCTGGGCAGGGCGGTGAACGACCGGCTCAATAAGGCGGCCGCGAAGGGGAGCCCCTAGGGCAAGCGCCGGCGCTAATACCCAACGCTAAACCTTCCGATACTATAGGTATACGGAACGTGGAGCGTGATTATGGAAGCGCAAGTATCGAACTATCTTCCCTACTCGTACTTGTATGGGGCCGGTACCGCCTCCGGCCGCATAGCCGTGCCGGTGCCCCCCTCCCAACTGCCCTACGCCAATTTCAAGAACGTGGCGGGCTCGGCCGTGGCCAGCGCCTCGGTATATTCCCTCGATAAGCTCAAGATCCTCGACGTGCTCATCGACAGGCTGCGTTCTGCCAGAAAGCAAGTGTCGGATGAACGGCTCCCCGGCTTCGGCGGGCGCGAAGAGCGCCTGGACGCCCTTATTCAGGAGTACGGTAAGATGCTCCACGACAGCCTGGCCGCCAGCGACGCGCTGGCGCCCAACGGCGCGGCGGCCTACGCCAAGCCCGCGGGCATGGTGCCCGGCATGCTCCTGTCCCTGGCCGCCTAAGCCGGCGATCTCGCCGACCCCCGCCAGGTTCCCCGAAGCTTCGAGCGGCTGATTAATCCTCGCCCAGCAAATAAGCCAGGAATTTTCGCACGTCATCCTCGCCGTAGAGCGCGGCATAGGCCGCCGCCGCTCCCGCCACGTTGCGCCCGTACTGCCTGGTCTCCTCGTAGGACAGGGTCTCCAGGAGCAGGTCGTGCGGAAAATTCGGCGCGGCCGTTTCCCAGCGCCGGAAGCGGGTGGGGCCGGCGTTGTAGGAGAATAATGCGGGCAGCACCCTGCCGCCCAGGCTGTCCATGACGCGCTTTAGGTAGGCCGCGCCGAGCGTGAGGTTATCGTAGGGCTTGGTAAGGTCATACGAGTCGAGGCGCAGGCGGGCGGCGGTCTCCTCCGCCGTGGCGGGCATAAGCTGGGCTAAGCCCACCGCGCCGGCGCTGGACACGACGGCGGGCTGGAAAAGGCTTTCCGAGCGGGCAAGGCCGTAGAGCAGCGCCTCCGACATGCCATAGAGCTCGGCTATGGCGCTGAAATCGCCCGGGAAGGGCTTGGGCCAGTAGAGTTCCCGGTCGCGGCGGCTCGGAGTGTAGCCCTCGCGGGTAAACAGCGGCGCGATGAGGCGTATGGATTCCGCGTGCAGGCCTTTGCGCTCGAGGCTGTCCGCCGCGGCGCGCAGGGTGTCCGGTCCCAGTCCGCGGAATCGGGCGCCCAGTTCCGAACGCACCCGCGTTTCCAGGCCGAAGGATACAAGGCCCAGGGCGTAAGCGTCGTCTTCTGCTGCGACCAGGGCGGCCCCGCTTGGCGGGC
>JBGSKZ010000656.1:0-6529 GCA_041741035.1 Treponematales bacterium | reverse complement strand
GACCTAGAATAGTGCGCTATTATTCTCCTATACAAATCACCGAGCTTAAGCAAAACGTTACGTATATGGAGGCGAACCATGAGGTTCCCGCGTTCGATTTTATTGACGCTCGCCGCGTGCGTCCTATTCATCCCCGCCGTGCATGCGCAATCAAGCGACGTGACCATGAGCTTCCTTCCCACGGTTACCGTACCCATAGGGCCTACCCTGGGCGACGGCCTGCCCTTTTTCGACATAGGCGGCGGCGGTAGCCTGCGCGGCGAGCTAGCCCCCGGCTTCGCCCGCTGGCTCTTCGGCAGGGCATTCATCGACTACGAGTTGCTGCCCATAAACGGCTCGGCTGAGTCAGAGATCGCCAAAGGAGAAATTCATGTTTCATAATAAAGTATTGAGCTTAGGGCTGATATTTCTTGCGGCGAACCTTTTGGTGGGATGTTCAGACGATTTACTCAGTGCAGTCCAAGAGGATGTTGAACGGGTATTAAACAAGGATGCCCCGATCGGAAGCATTATCATCGATTCTGGTGCGACCTACACGACTAGCGTAAATGTATCCCTTGCTCTCTCTGCGAGCAGTCCGGGTGGGGGTACCGTGACATTTATGGAAATCAGTAATTCATTGTCCTTCACTGGAGTATGGATACCTTATTCCACTTCGTTACCGTGGACACTAACCTCAGGAGATGGGATAAAAAATGTTTACGTTCGCTTTCGCGACGATTCTGACAACATTTCAGACCCAGGAACTCCGATCATGGATAGCATCATCCTTGATACGACGCCTCCGACGGGAACTGTCATAATAGCGGGCGGTGCAGCCTATACCCAGAGCCCGAGCGTGATGTTGACGCTATCTGCGACGGATACGAACGGTACGGTAACGGACATGGAGGTACGGAACGATAACTCGTCTTTCACCGGTGTTTGGCAATCCTATGCCACCTCTCTGGCCTGGACGCTTTCTGCGGGAGACGGAACTAAAAATGTCTACGTCCGATATCGCGACAATTCCGGATTTGTATCCAATATAACGATTACTGATAGTATTGTTTTGGATACGACTGCACCGACGGGAACTGTGACAATAGCGGGCGGTGCAGCCTATATTCAGAGTTCGAGCGTGACACTAGGCCTTTCTGCAACGGATACGAATGGTACGGTAACGGATATGGAGGTACGGAACGATAACTCATCTTTCACCGGAGCGTGGCAATCCTATGCCACCTCTCTGGCTTGGACGCTTTCAACGGGAGACGGCACTAAAAATGTCTACGTCCGATATCGCGATAATTCTGGCCAAATTTCAAGCGTGACGATAACTGATAGTATCATTCTTGATACGACGCCTCCGACGGGTACTGTGACAATAGCGGGCGGTGCAGCCTATACTCAAAGTGCGAGCGTTACCCTGACGCTTTCCGCTAGTGATGCGAGCGGTACAGTTACTCATATGGAAGTACGAAACGATACCGGTTTTACGGGAAACTGGCAGGCTTATGCAACTTCTCTGCCGTGGACTATGGCTACAGGGGACGGGGCTAAAAATGTATACGTCCGATATCGCGACAATTCCGGTATCATATCCAACGCAACGATCACGGATAGCATAATTTTGGATACGATCAACCCTACTATCTCGTCCCGTACACCATCTAGTGGAGCATCGAACCAATCCCGAACTGTCAATGCGGTGGTCAACTTTAGTGAAAATATGAACCAGGTAACGATGACGACATCGACGGTTTACCTGCGTATTAAAGGCGGGGCCACTGTCCCTACAACCATGACCAAGACGGCCACTTCCGTGACATTGGATCCCGTCGCTAACCTACTGTATGGATACGATTACCAGATCGTCTGGACCGCTGGGATTCAGGATCTATCCGGTCGGAGTGTGACGGCATCTACCTCTGACTTCACGGTGGAACGGGACTACTGGGAGGGGCTTGACGACAATGACTATCCAGTCCGGGCTCGAGATATTACTGGGCTGAATCCATACGGGAACTTAGCTATGTTTAAATGGTTCGATTTTGTTCCAACCATACAAGAGGAAGATTGGAGCCTACCTGCTGGTGTACATAGCAAGCTCGCCCAGTTAGAGAGTACAGATTATTACATTTTAAGTGTGCCAGAGGATGTATTTGAACTAGAGCTAAAAGTCTTTTTTACTTCTGATGAAGTAAACGGGACCATTTTGGATACAGCGAATGGGGACAGGCTTAAGTTGACTGTAAACCATGATGGTTTCGGGCAGGGGCCGATTGAGACTGGATCAAGTGCGGATAATTATCTTTATTATACGTATGCGATTAGTGAGCCAGGTGAGTATTTGATTATGATACAAGAGTTCACCTATGATTACACTAACCGCCGTTCTTATAACCTTCAGTATTTCTACGGGGATGGGTATTGATATGGCAAGAAGAATTTCTCTCACTTTAATTGTTGTTCTGCTTATCCTGCTGAGCATCACAATTGCCTCTGCCCAATCTGTTTCTCTCTCTGTCCTCCCGGCGCTTGAGGTTCCGTTAGGAACCAGTGCAGAGCTATATTCCGGGGGCGGAGGGGCAGAAGTTACTGCTGCGTATGGCCCGGAATCTGGATCGGGATTGATGCTTTCAGGTGGCATCGGATATCGGGCTTTAACTACACTTGCCTCTGACTCTCTGTCCTTAGCATCTATTGGCGCCGGGATCGGTTACCAATTTGGCGCGGGAGCTCGTTTAGCCTTTAACGCTGATCTGCGGGGTGGCGGTTATTTCGGATCCTATGGCAATGAAACCGGTCTTGGTGCCTTTGCGGCAGTAGACACGGGATTGGCTTTCGCACTAAGTCCGGGTTTCCGCTTAGGCGCTGGTGCATCCGGAACCATTTTCTTCGCTGGTTCTACGCCGCTCTATTCTGGGCTTGGGATAAGTTTTTTAGCCACTTTCACGCCTGGAGCCTCGAATACCGCTAATCCGAAGCTCCAGATTATCGATCCGAAGTTTGAGCCGGTGTTCCCGGTCTTTTTTAAGTGGTATGACTCAAATCCGGCAGGTACGGTCGTGATTATGAATAAGGAGAGCCGGCCTATTAAAAACGTAAAGGCCAGTATCTTCATCAAGGAGTTCATGGACGCTCCTAAAGTCTTTGCCGAGATTCCTTTGTTAGGCAAAGGGGAGTCAAAGGAATTGCCTATTCTGGCTCTACTGACAGATCGAGTGTTAGGGGTAACTGAGAGCACGAAGGTGGCGGCTGAGATAACGGTTAGCTATGACCTTGCCGATGGAACGCTTAAAGTAATTCGGGTGGAGACGGTGAGAGTACTTGATCGTAACGCAATGACCTGGGCTGACGATCAGCGTGCGGCTTCTTTCGTAACTGCCCGAGATCCGGCTGTGCTTGCCCTTGCTAAGGACGTCGCCGGTACCGTGCGAGAAGCGGGAGGGGTAGGTTCTGATTTAGACCTGCGTATCGCTATGGGAATTTACCAAGCTTTGGGGCTTCATGGCGTTCGATATGTAATCGACCCCTTTTCTTCATATGCTGATTTCTCTAAGAATGAAACCGCCGTTGACTTTCTTCAATTTCCCCGGCAGACCCTTCAGTATAAGGCTGGTGATTGTGATGACCTTACTATCCTCTATACGGCCTTGTTGGAAGCTGTAGGAATAGAAACTGCGTTTATTACCGTGCCTGGACACATTTTAGCAGCAGTAGCCTTGCCGTTAACGCCGGATGAGGCGGAGCGGACTTTTTCCCGTTTAGATCGATTTATAGTTGATAATGGCAAGGTATTTATCCCTATTGAAGCTACTCTATTCGGGAAAGGATTTAATTCAGCTTGGGCTGAGGGTGCTCGTCAGTGGCGACTTGCTGGTACGCAAGCTCGGATTATTCCGGTAAGAGAGGCTTGGAAAAATTATGAGGCAGTAGGCCTACGTGATACACCTCCTACCTTAAGCTATCCTGCATCTCGGACGGTTTTAGCCTCCTATAATGTTGAATTTGATCGCTTTGTTTCAGAAGAACTGGTACCACAAGTAGCTCGGCTTCAAGAGGAGATCAAGCGCTCTGGAGCCACGTCGAAGAATTTAAATCGCTTGGGGGTACTTTATGCCCGATATGGAAAATACCCGGAGGCTGAATCCGAATTCCAAAAGATCGTTAAGAAAGATGAATATGTGCCAGCTTTGATAAATCTCGCAAACATTGCATACCTTAAGGGACAGGCTAAGGCGGCGGCAGTTTTGTATGATCGCGCACTTAAAAAAGATCCTAAGAGCAAAGTGGCTTTAGCTGGCGCGATACGTGTTTGGAGTGAGTTGGGAGAGACTACGACTGCCCAGAAACACTTAGCAACGCTTCAAGCTTTAGATCCCGTCGCTGCCGTTCCCATTGCATCCTTGATTACGCCATCTTCAGAAGGTAGGGCCTCCGCGACAGACTCTATGCGTTTGAATTGGAATGAGGAGTAAGCAAGGAAAAACATTCATTATTGTGTCACTGTGAGTAGAAGAGAGCGCTTATTTATCTGTTTACTGTCATTAAATTGAGAAAGTCACTGCTTGCTTTGTTTGCGAGGGAGTGTGGAGTATCCCTTATTTTTATTGCCATTGATGCCAGCTGTCTTTGCAGTATTCCATATCATAATTGTTCATTAGCTTTTATCGAATAAAAGCCTTTTGTAAAATGGAGGATTGGTATCATGAATTTTAGTAAGCGATGCGGATTAATTAGTGCAATACTATTATTTCACTTAGTCGTTCCCCTATTTGCACAAGAATTGTCCTCGGATATTACTGATGGTCATGGTACCGGCCAACTCAGCATGGTAGTGCGCCCAGATATCGGCCTTCCCTTAGGAGAAGATGCTGATCTTTACGGTATTTCGTTTGGAAGCAATTTTTCGGCTTCGTGGAGGCCTCCTTTTCTTCCCGTAAGCACCTTAGGTTTTGGCGCGACGTATTCCTATTTGCCGACTAAGGTGCCGGGGTTCAGCCTTTCCGCCGCTGCTGTAGCTTTGCAGGGTGGCGTCCAGTTTCCGGTCAACCGTTCTCTCACTATACGTGGACTTGCTGAGCTGGGTTATTTTGGAGCATCAGAAAATGGCGGCACGGGTACTTCAGCGTTCAATCCTTACTTCTCTGGCGGCGCGTCGCTAGGTCTGGCTTTTTCTAAAAGACTCGAAGCTGAAGCCGGCGCTTCGTATCGGTCCTGGTACGGCTTATGGAATGGCGTTTCTTTTAATCTCGGAATTTCCCTTCAATTAGGCAGTAGATCAATAAGCCCAAGGATTCCTTCTGATTTTACGCCCATACATTATGCAGGTAGCGGCCTTGGGTTTGTTGGGGTTCAACTTGAGTCGGTATTCCCGGTATTTTATAAGTACTATGATAATCATATTTTTGGACGTATTCTGGTGCATAATTTTGAGCGCGCCGCGGTTAGCGATGTAAAGGCGACCGTAAACGTTAAGCGCTATATGGACGAAGCAAAGCCTGCGGGCGCACCGTCAAAAATTGGGCCTGGGGCTACTGTCGCAATAGATTTGTTTGGACTCTTCACAGATGCTATTCTTGATATAGCGGAAATTACTAAGCTGCCTATTTCAATCGTTCTTGAGTATACGCAGTATGGGCAGAAATTCAGGGATGAATATGTAGGAACGCTTGAGGTTCGCGATAGGAATGGAATCATATGGGACGATGACCGGAAGGCCGCCGCCTTTATTAGCTCAAAGGATCCTGAAGCTCTTGCGTGGTCTAAAAGTGTTGCCGCTACGGTCCGTGATTACCTAAACCCCGCAGTGAATCCTAATCTGCAAGCAGCTATGGCAGTGCACGAAGCCTTGCGTATCCAGAAATTTGCCTATGTTAGAGATCCTACATCAGCCTTAGAGAGTCAGAATCGGCAGATAGTGGACTCCATACAATTTCCTCGACAGACCTTGGGTTATAAAGCCGGAAAGTGCTCAGACTTAACCGTGCTTTATTGTTCATTCCTGGAGTCTGTAGGTATCGCTACCGCACTTCTTACAACGCCGGGGCACATACTAATGGCGGTTGATCTAGAAATGGATCCAGAGGAAGTTCAAAGGGTATTCGCGCGACCGGATGATTTGATTATCCGAGAAGGTAAGGTTTGGCTCCCCTTGGAGACGACCGATAGGAAAGGGAGCTTTTCTGCTGTTTGGCAAGCTGGCGCTCAGGAGTGGAGGGATGCGGAAGCTAAAAATGCTTCAGGATTCTTTCAAGTTCATGAAGCTTGGAAGGAATACCAGCCTGTCGTTTATGAAGCGGGCGGTAAGTCCGCGCCTATACCAGATTCCCGTGCCGTTGTTGCGGGATTTACTAAAGAACTCAATTCCTACATAGGTGTAGAGCTTGGACCTCGGGTAGCATCCATTGAGGCAGAAATAGTGCGCAAAGGCGCTAGTTCTCAAATACGTAATAGACTAGGCGTTCTGTATGCCCGCTATGGCCAATGGAGTAAAGCCGAGGAGCAGTTTTCATCTGCACTTAGTCTTACCAAAGATTACCAG
>JBGSKZ010000655.1:0-13083 GCA_041741035.1 Treponematales bacterium | reverse complement strand
CTGGGCGCCTGCGGGTATACCGGCCCGGGCCTCAGCGATCCCGCTGAGCTGCCGGTGCTGGTGCATGACGGCGCGCGTCCCTGGGCGAGCGCGGCCCTCGTGGGCCGGGTGCTCGATGGCGTGAAAGCGCATGGAGGCTGCATCCCCGTCCTTCCGCTCAGCGATACCGTAAAGCAGCTGGACGACAGGGGCTTCGTCGCGGCGCATCCCATGCGCTCCAGACTTCGCTCCGCGCAGACCCCGCAAGGCTTCCTGCTCGAGCGGCTCCTGGGCGCGTACAGGCTCGATGAGACGCGCCTCGATAGCGCCACGGACGACGCCGAGCTCTGGTGCGCGGCGGGCCATAGCCTGTACACGGTACCGGGCGAGCGCGAAAACCTTAAAATAACCTTTCCGGAGGACTTGCCGTGAGCCTGCGCATAGGGCAGGGCTGGGACCTCCACCGCCTGGTGCCGGGCCGCGAGCTCTGGCTCGGCGGCATCTGCATACCGTCGGCCCTGGGTGAGGACGGCCACTCGGACGGCGACGTGCTCCTGCACGCCATTACCGACGCTATACTCGGCGCCGCCGCCCTCGGCGATATAGGCGGGCATTTTCCTCCCTCCGACCCTTCCTGGAAAGGGGCGCCTTCCAGGCTGTTCGTCCAGAGGGCTCTCGGCCTGCTCGGCGGCGAGGGCTATCGCATAGCCAACCTCGATGCGACCATAGTCCTTGAGGAGCCTAAACTCGCGCCGCATATAGGGGCTATGCGCGCCTCCGTGGCCCATATGCTGGGCTTGAGCCTGGCTCAGGTATCCATAAAGGCCAAGACCAGCGAAGGGCAGAACGCGGCGGGCCGCGGCGAGGCCATAGAGGCCATGGCCATAGTGCTGGTGGAAGGCTAGCGCTTGCTCTGAATGAGCACGACGCAGGCGATTATGCCTATGAACGATGCCATTTGGGCCGGCACGAGAGCGGCGGCGAAAGCGGCATAGCTTATGGCCACCGGGTAGAATATCTGCATGCCCCAGAGCATGGGGCCGGTCTTGGTCATGCGGCCGTGGGCGTACGCCACCTGCAGGAGGCTGAGCACCGATAGGGTCGCCACCGCGTACATGTAGGGGTAGGGCGTGCGCAGGTAGGAAATCAGGCTCGAGCCGGCGCTGGCCTGCATGGCTTTGATCAGGATGATGATAAAGCCCTCAAGGGCGCCCGCGGCGGCGGCGAAGGCCAGGGCGTAGGCCTCGGCGTGGAGGCGCAGCAGGCGCCTGGCGAGCAGGGCGAAAGCTACCAGGGCGTAAGGGGCGAGGAAGAAGAGCGCTATGACGCTCATGGCGGGCGGCGCGCTTCCCGTATAGGGCGGCGCGCTCAGGTTAGCCAGGGCTATGAACGCTACCAGCGCCAGGGAGCCCGCGATTATGCGCTTGGAGAGCCGCTCCCTGAGCAGCAGCGCGGAGAAGATGGCGCTGAATACGATGTTCAGCCCCATCATGGCCCCCACGACGGCCGAGCTCAAGGCCTTAAGCGCGAAGAAATAGAATACGGCAAGGAGATTGTTCAGGATAAAGCCCGTTATCCATACAGCCTTGAGCCTCGCGTAGGCATGGTTCTTTTGGCCCTGCCACTTAAGCCAGGTGACGCCTTTCTTCTGCAGCACCATGCCCAGCGAAATGACCACGCTTCCGCCCACGGCGGCTAATATGGATAGCCAACGGGGGAACATCAGCGTAGGGGGTCCTCGAAGCGGGTAAAGGCCCGGCGAAGCGAGTCGAAGAGCCCGGCCCAAGGCGAGTCGGCGCGGTAGAAGAGCGCGGGCGAGCCGAGCGCCGCCTCGATAGTGATGTCCCCGCCGCGGAATTCCCGCGAACTCCATAAGTGCACCCAACGATCGTCGGGCAAAAGGATGTCCTGTAAGTCGCTGCCGAGCCTGACGACGGGAGCCGCGAGGAGGTCCCGGCCGTATAGGTAGCGCTCGGCGCCTCCGGCCAAGAGGGGCTCGTCCGGGTAGTGCAGGGCCAGGTGCCGCACGGGAGGCAGTCCCGTAGCCCGGTACTCGTCGGCCACCGCGGCATGGTAGGGCTTCAAGGCCGTCCAGAAACGTGACATGCGCGCCAAATGGTCCATGAGCCCCTTGTCGTTCCAATAGGGCTCTTCGTCGCCGATATGCATAAAGGGGCCGATCGACGCCGCCTCCACCCTGCGCATAAAGGCTTCGCGGCCCGCCATGCTCCGTATGCCCGTTGAGCGTATCTGGCCATGCCAGGCGCCGCCCGCGCACAGCCCCATGAATATGCCCCGCGTAAGCACTTTATCGGCGGCGCCGTTCCGCGCGTCGCCGCCCCAGGGCGAATAAACGCCATTGGCGAGCTGGGCGCTGTCACCCCAGCCGGGCCGCAGGTAAAAAGCGGCGCTATCCTCGGCCGCTGCCTCCCGTATGGCCTCCCGGTTGGCACGCGCCCATAGTTCGGCGAATTCGTTGCCGCAGGCGCGGGCCAGCACGGGACCGGCGCCCGGATTGCTGTGCCACGCGGATATGCCCGCGCCGAGCAGGAGTTTGCGTATGCTTTCCTTTACCCAGGCGAAGGCCTCGGGTTTCCAAAGGTCCGGGTAAGCGAGTTCCTTGTCGCCGGGCAAGAGATACGGACCGGCCTCCTCGAAGAGCTCCGATTCCCTGGATAGCGCCGGGTCGAAGGGTACGGCTATATGGAGGCCAGCGTGCCTATAGCGTGCGCAATCGTCCTCGAAGCGCGGATACGCCTGCTGGCTGGGCAGCCAGCTTTGCAGGGGCGGGCGCTTGTCCCGCGACGGGCCTTGCCAGTCGCGTATGAATACCGATGACAGGCGCAAGCCCGCGTCGAGGGCCTTGTGCACCCGCCGGGACAGCTCCGCGCCGCCTCCGCTTACCGTGATGCATATGCCATCCATGGTCCATTCCGGCGTCTCCACGCTCGCGTTCCGCTTAGCGGTCGCGCTCGTTATGAGCTCTATAGGCGAAGGGGCCCCGTGCACGACGATCTCGCGCGGTATGGCCCAGCTTTCTATGTAGGTCCAGCGGCTCTTGCGCAGGTCAAAGGATACCGGCGCGGAGCAATCCACGGTAATGAGCGTTCTGCCGTCCGAGAGTAGGCTCGCGTTGCCCAGGCTCGAGGGGTCCGCGGCTTGGCGCTTGCCGCCTTGGACCCGAGGATCGCAGTGTATAGAGCGGCCCTTGATATTCTTGCCCGCGTAGCGCTCGCCGCCGCCAAAGGCCAGCTCCCCGGCTATGGCGATCAAGCGTATGCTCAGCCCGTTAAAGGATGCGTCATAGCGGGAGAAGCTGATCGTGAGCGTAGTATCCCGCGAGCGCAGGGCCATGCGCCCAAGGCCTTCGAATTCCAGCTCCACGAAGTCTGGCCTTTTTTCTATCGCCTTCCAGGCCGCCGCCCGAACGCGCGAAAGGACTTTTCTCCGGGCATGCATGAGGCCTCCGCGCGTGAGCCGCGGCTCGTCCATGGTATAGAACTGCAGGCAAGGGTGCTTCCTTGAATGCTCCAGCATGCTTCGGCCTTGGAAATCGATGCGAAAACCGTCATTGTAGGGCTTGAGGTCTAGCACGTTCGTCCCTCCAAGGTCCGTATGGGCGGAGACGCGGCCTTGGCCGCGCTCGCCGTCAGGGTAAAGTCAGCCCACTATACGATGGCCGAAGAGCCTAAGCAAGGGCGAGCTACCGGTTGTAATGCGGGTATTCTTGTTTTAGAATCGCTCAAGAGTTTATGATACAAACAGCCCTGTCTTCCGCGGCCCTTATCGGCTCGCCCTATGCAAGCATACTCGAAAGCGCCTCCAAAGCCGGAGTCCATGCTATAGAGTGGTCGTGCGACGCGGGGCTGGAGCCGGGGAATATCACCCAGGCCGAAAGCCTGATGATGGCCACCCTTAGGGCCGGGCTCTCCAGCGCGTCGTACGCGAGCCTCTACAGGGTCGGCGTGCACAGCGAAGTCGCCTTTGGCGCTCTGCTGGCTACCGCCCGCGCTCTGCATGCGCCTATCGTGCGCCTTTGGGCGGGGAATAAGAGCCCCTCTCCGGAAAAGGACGCGGAGGATTTCTCGGCCTCCGTGCGCGGCTTGGCGGACAGGGCCGCCGAAGTGGGCGTGACGCTCTGCTTTGGCATGGGCAAAGGCTCCGCGCTGGATTCGTACGAGCGGGCGCGACTGCTGCTGGAGGCGGCCGACCATCCCTTCGTCAAGCTCTGCTGGGAGCCCCTGCCCGGCTCGAGCTTCGACGGCGCCATGGAGGCTTTCAGTTCCTTGGTCGGCAGGGTAGGCATACTCTGCGCCCGCTCCTCGGGTACCCCGCGGGACAACATTTTACTGCGGGACAAGGCAGAGGACTGGCTGCTCTACCTGGACGCCTTCGACGAGCAGGGCGGCGCGCCCGATATGGCCCGCTATGTAGTCATACGCGCCTTCAAGGACGGCAGGCCGGAGAGCCTGGCGGACGACGTGAAGCTGGTGCGGCATTGGGCCGAGAAGCTCAGGCGCTACCGCAGGCGGCGGCTGTTCTGAGGCGGCCCCGTCGTCGGCGTTCGCTTAGTCCGCGTCCGCTTAGTTGGCGCTTTCTTGGTCGGCGCCAGCAATAGGCGGTTAGAGGCCCTTGCTTTTAGCTTCGTCCCAAAAACCGTCCATGCGCTCGAGGCTGGCGCCTTCCATAGGCTCGCCGTACTCCGCCATGCGCTTCTCCACGTGCCTGAAGCGCGACGAGAATTTCTCCAGCGAGCGGTGGAGCGCCAGGGCGGGGTCAACCTTGTGCTTGCGCGCCACGTTGACCACCGAAAACAAGAGGTCGCCGAGTTCCTCTTCCAGACGATCCCGGTCAGGCTCTGCGGCGCTCGCGGCCTCCTTGGCCTCCAGCAGTTCCTCGGCCAGCTTGTCCCAGGCCCCGCTATGGTCAGGCCAGTCGAAGCCCGTCTTGGCGGCCGCCTTCTGCAGCCTATAGGCACGCTCAAGCGGGGGCAGCGCGCGCGATACCGCGTCGAGGGCGGAATCCTTTTTGCGCCTGCCCTCGACCTTTTCCTTGATCTCGTTCCATTGCCTGATTACCTGCTCGGGATCGTCGGCCTTGGCGTCGGCGAATACGTGCGGGTGCCTGCGCACCAGTTTTTCGCTAACGGTGTCGAGCGACTGCGCCACCGAGAACGCGCCCTCGCCCTCGTACATGATGCCCAGGAAGGTAGCCAGGAGGAACACGTCCCCTATCTCCTCGCGTACATGGGCGGCGTCGCCCTCATTAATGGCCTCGACGCATTCATATGCTTCTTCTATGAGGTTGCCGCGTATGCTGGCCGGCGTCTGCTCCCTGTCCCAGGGGCAGCCTTCGGGGCCGCGCAGGGTCTTGATTATGCCGTAGAGTCGGCCAAAGGCCTCTTTCGTGCTTTCCATGGCGCCAGTGTGCCCCGATTAGGCGGGGCTAGGCAAGGCGGTCGCGATGGCGCGCGGCTTCTCGCCTGCATAATTATGCGAAAACCCTGCATGTTTGCCGCATACTCGGCATTGAGTATATTGACAGAACGCGGCGATTTGCCCCATTGTGCGCCTGATTTTTATTGAAGCCGGGCGCAGGGCGGCTATACTTAACGCGGGCCCTCGCGGCGAAGCGCCGGGAGCCGTCGAAACCAAAGTCTACGGAGGGGATAAGGCAAAACAAGTGATAGGAAGCGACGTCGTCATCGAGAACGTGAACAAGTCATTCGGCGATTTTGTTGCGCTGAATGACGTGAGCATAGGCATAAAGAAGGGCGAGTTTTTTTCCCTTCTTGGCCCGTCGGGATGCGGCAAGACCACCTTGCTCCGCATCATAGCCGGTTTTGAGCAGCCAGAGAGCGGAAACGTGCTACTGGACGGTAAAGACGTGCTTCCCCTGCCTCCTGACGGGCGCAAGGCCAACACGGTGTTCCAGAACTACGCGCTGTTTCCGCACCTTACGGTGTTCGAGAACGTCGCCTTTTCAATGCGGCTTAAGAAGCGGCCGGAAGCGCTTGTGCGCGAGCGGGTGAACGAGTACCTGCGACTGGTCGAGCTGCAGGCCCACAGCGCTAAAAAGCCCTCCCAGCTGTCCGGCGGCCAGAAGCAGCGGGTAGCCATAGCCAGGGCGCTCATCAACGAGCCCTCGGTATTGCTCCTCGACGAGCCCCTGTCCGCGCTCGACGCCAAGCTCAGGCAGCATATGCTTATCGAGCTTGACGCCATACACGACAAAATCGGCATCACCTTCATCTACGTCACCCACGACCAGCAGGAAGCCCTTTCCGTTTCCGACCGCATTGCGGTCATGAACGCGGGCAAGGTGCTGCAGGTGGGCACGCCGCAGGAAATCTACGAAGCGCCGGCTACCGACTTCGTGGCCAAATTCATAGGCGAGACGAATCTCTACGAGGGCACCATCCTGTCCGTGAGCGGCGAGCTCGTGACTATAGACAGCGGGGAGTTCGGCAGCGTGCTGGTAACCGATACCGATCCTCCCCCCGCTGGCACCCGGGTAAGCTGGACGGTGCGGCCCGAGAAGATACGCATAGGGCCGGACAAGCCCACCACGTCGCGCAACGCGCTCAACCTCATGCAGGGCCGGGTGGACGAGCCCATATACTCGGGCTTCCAGACCAAGTTCTACGTGAAGACGGCAGGCGGCGCCACGCTCAAGGTGATCAAGCAGCACGCCGACTGGTCCGACGAAGGCCCCGAGATAGCCTGGAAGGACGAGGTGTGGCTGTCGTTCAGCGCCGAAGATGCCTTCCTGGTAGAGGTGAAGGGATGAAGCGGGGACCGGGCGGGCTCTACGCGACCCCGGCCATCGTATGGCTGACGGTATTCTTCATCGCCCCGCTCCTCATCATCGTGCTCTACAGCTTCCTCCGGCCCGGCGTGCGGGGCGGCGTGGAATGGACCCTTACCCTCGACGCGTATAAGGCCATAGCGAACCCCACCTTCGCCAAGGTAACCTTCAATACCATCGTCGTGGCGCTCGGCGCCACCCTGGTAACCCTGCTCATAGCCCTGCCCTGCGGCTATTATATGGCAAAGAGCAAGAACCAGACCCTCCTGCTCCTCCTCGTCATCATTCCCTTTTGGACCAACTTTCTCATACGCATCTACGCGTGGATAGCCATACTGGGTAACGAGGGCTTTTTAAACGATCTCCTGCAGGCCCTGGGGCTGGCCAAAGATTCCGTGCGCTTCCTCTATAACCGCTGGGCCGTGGCCCTCGTGCTGGTATACACCTACCTGCCCTACGCCATACTGCCGCTCTTCTCCACGATCGACAAATTCGATTTCAGCCTCTTGGAAGCGGCGCGCGACCTTGGCGCCAGCAAGTTCGGCGCCATCCGCAGGGTGCTCATGCCCAACATCAAGGGCGGCGTGCTCACGGCCTTCCTCTTTACCTTCATACCCATCTTCGGCGCGTACGCGGTACCGCTCCTGGTGGGCGGCACGGAATCCTACATGCTGGGCAACCTGATCGCTGACGAGCTTACCAAGAGCCGGAACTGGCCTCTGGCCTCCGCCATATCGCTCGTCATCACCGTGGTAACGACGATAGGGGTGATGCTCCTCGTGCGGGCCAACGGGGCCAACGTGCTCGGCGGCGGCAAGGAAGCCGCCGAGGCCAAGGCGGAGCAGGCCGCGCCTCTCCTGAACGCTAGCCTCGTGGCCTTGCCGCAGGCGGGCGGGCGCTTTGGCGGAGGCGCGTCATGAAAAGGCGTAGCTCCTTTTCCCGCGCGGTGTTCATAGGCACCATTATTTTCCTCTTCATGCCGCTCTTCGTGCTCGTGCTCTACTCGTTCAACGAGTCGAAGTCGGGCTCCTGGACGGGCTTCTCGTTGCGCTGGTACGTCAAGCTCTTCAGCGACTCGCCGGACCTGTGGCGCGCCTTCGGGAACAGTGTCATCATAGCCTTAGGCTCGGCCCTGGTAGCCACTGTGATAGGCACCTTGGGGGCCATAGGCGTGAACTGGTACCGCTTCAGGCTCAGGTCCTATCTGCGCACGGTAACCTTCCTCCCCATGATACTGCCCGAGATCATCATAGGCGTATCGCTGCTGATCTTTTTCTCAGGGATAGGCTTTAAGCTCGGGCTCTTCACCGTATTCATAGCGCACGTGTCCTTCAACCTGCCCTTCGTGTTCCTGCTGGTGCTGGCGAGGCTGGAGGAATTCGACTTCTCTATCATAGAAGCCGCGCGGGACCTTGGCGCGAACGACACGCAGACCCTGATGAAGGTGATCGTGCCCATGACCATGCCCGGTATCGTATCGGGCTTCCTGACGGCGGTTACCCTGTCGCTGGAGGATTTCGTCATAACCTTTTTCGTGACGGGACCCGGCGCCACTACCCTGCCGCTCTTCGTCTATTCGGCCATACGCTTCGGCGTATCGCCGGTCATCAACGCCCTGTCGGTCGTCATGATACTGGGTACCATAGCGCTTACCTGGTCCATGCGCAATTTTCTCAAGTACATCGCTGCTAAGTAAGGAGGCTCCTTATGTTCAAGAAATTCGCCTTTACCGCCATCCTGGCGGCGGTCACCATCCTCGGCTCGGCCTGCGGCGGGGCCAAGGAACAGCTCTATCTCTATAACTGGACCTATTACATCCCCGAAGACGTTATCAAGGACTTTACGAAGGAGAGCGGCATACGGGTAATCGTGGACGCCTATTCGTCCAACGAGGAAATGTATAATAAGCTCGTGGCCGGCGGCTCCGGCTACGACATCGTGGTGCCTTCCGGCGACTACGTGTCCATCATGATAGCCGAGGGCCTCCTGGCCCCCGTCGACCTGGCCAAGATACCCAATTTCAAGAATATCGACCCCGTGGCCCTGGCGCGTATAGGCTTCGACCCGGGCAATAAGAACAGCGTGCCCTTCATGATGGGCGCCGCGGGCATATCGGTGAACACTACCCGCGCCTCTGGTTACGAGCGGAGCTGGAGCATATTCGAGAAGCCGGAATTCAAGGCGCGCATGACCATGCTCGACGATATGCGCGAGGTGCTCGGAGGCGCGCTCAAGTACCTAGGCTATTCGGTGAACGACAAGGACCCCGCGCACCTGGAAGAGGCGCGCCAGGTCGTGGAGCGCTGGAAGCCCAATCTGGTTAAGTTCGACGCGGAATCCTTCGCGCGAGGCTTCGCCGGCGGGGAATTCTGGGTGGTGCAGGGCTACGCCGAGAACGTGTACCTCGAGTACGAGGAAGCCAGGCACGGCGAGATAGACTTCTTCTTCCCGGCGGAGGGCATGCCCATGTATATGGACAGCTTCTGCATCCTGAAGGGCGCGAAGAACGTGGACGCGGCCTATGCCTTCATCGACTTCATGCTCAGGCCCGATATCGCGGCCCGCGTGTCGGACTACCTTATGCTGCCCTCGCCCAACGTGCCAGCGCGCGCCCTCATGACCGTGGCGCCGAACTACGAATTCGAGGACCTTGAGAAAGGCGAGTTCAAGGAGGACTTGGGCTTGGACGGGCTGAAGCTGTATAACGATATATGGCGCAGGATACGGGTGGGCAACTAAAGCGGGCATACCGCGGGACTGAGGCCAAGCAGGGGCCCATACCCCGGCTACTCAGGTTGCCCCGCGCTTAAGGCTTCGCAGAGAAAAAAAAGCCCCGGCGCGTTCAGCGCCGGGGCTTTCTTTTGGCGTTAAACGCCCGGATCGCTTATTGGAACAGGGCTACCATAGCCTTGATGTCCTCGGCGCCGAGGCCCATGCCCCAGCCCAGCGCGTCCTTGCTCACCGAGAACCAGCTCATGAAGCCGGAGAGCTCGTTGTAGGCGAAGGGCATAGGCGCCTGGTCCGCCTTAAACTGCATGATAAGCCGCACGAGCCGCTTCGTGGAGAGGTAGAACAGGCCGCGGGTATCGAGCGGCGCGCCCGCGCGCAGGGTCTTAAAGGCCGCGTCGCTGGACAGGTTGCGCTCGGGGCCGTTGCGCCTGGCCAAGTCCACCGCGCCCGCGGCTCCTCCAAGGCTGTAGTACACCTTGTCGCCGGCATAGGCATAGGCGTAGGACCCGAGCTTGGCCATGAGCGCCTGGAAGGCCGCGCCGGCATCGCCGAGGCTCTCCCCGGGCTCGAAGTCCATCGTATACAGGTCGTAGGGTATGCCCGCATTGGCGCCTACCGAGCGCGAAGCGCTGAGCGAGAGTCCCGAGCCCGCCATGAGCTCCTGATAGGCGCTGGAATTGACGATGTCCACCGAGGCGGCCAAGGCGTCGCGGAAGGCTTGCCTATCCTTGAGCTGCATGGCGCCGCTTAAGTCGAGGGAAAGGCCTTCGCTGAGCAGGGCCAGCACTTCCGCTTCGTCGGGCTGAGGGCCTTTGAAGGCCTGGGCAAGTCGGTCGCTTACCCGCAGGTCCATGGACATGGCGCCGTTAGCGCCGCTGGCGGCCACACTCTGCCTCATTATGCCCATGACCAGGTCGGCCGCGCCTTCCTGGGGAAGTATGGCCGCGTATAAAGGCTCGAGCAGGTCCATAGCCCAGTCCATGGGACTGGACCAGGCGAAGGAGAACAGGGCGTCGCGCTCGCAATAGGAGAGATAGGGCAGCGAGCGTTCGCCAGCCGAGGCCTTGGCCGCTATATCGGCCAGCGCGCTGCCAGCCGCCGCGCCGAGGCTGGAGCGCAGCCATACGCGGTCCTTGCTGACCGTCACGCCCAGGTCGAAGCTCTCTATGCCTTCAAGGACGGCGCTAAAGCCCTCGAGCAGCTGCTCGAAGCCAGAGAAGGGCAGATTGCCGAGCCCGTCATCGCCGTAGGCCTCGTCATCCCATTCGTCCCAATCGTAGTCCTCGTCGTCCCAGTCGGATTCTTCGTCATCCCAGTCGTAGTCCTCGTCGTACTCTTCGTCTATGTATTCTTCATCCAAGTATTCTTCGTCTATGTATTCCTCGTCCTCGTAGTCCTGGTACTCCCCTTCGTCCAAGGACTCCTCGTCCCAATCGTAATCTTCCTCGTACTCCCATTCCTCGTCGAGATATTCCTCGCCCTCATTGCCTTCCTCGTATTGCCATTCCTCGTCGAGGTATTCTTCGTCGAGGTATTCTTCGCCCTCGTACTCTTCGTCGTCCCAGTCCTCATACTCTTCATAATACTCTTCATCCCAGTCTTCGTAGTCCTCATAGTCGTCGTACGAGGGGGAGGGGATAAGGGATGAAAAGGCTTCGCCCAGGGACGATCCGGCTATTTCCTCGATTTTAGCCTTGTCCGCCCAGAGGCATATGCTCGTGGAGGGATAGGCGAGCAGGCTGCGCATGTCCGCGGCGCTGGCTTGGTTCGCGGGCGCGGCGGACATGCCTATGCCCACGGCCAGGTAGCCCGGCAAGCCCGAGGAAAACTCGGGTTCGGGCGCGCCGGAGCCTATGAGGGACTCGCGTATGGCTCCTTCCAGGGCTTGCCGGTCGCGAGCGGGTATATAGGCGAATATGGCCGGTTCCGGCCCTTCTTCGCCTTGGGCCATGTAGAGGGCTACGACCAAGCGCCGGTTGAGGTCGACGGTGCGCGCTACGGCTGCGAAAGCGGCGAGGCCCTCGGATGCCTCGTTGCCGTCCTGCCCCGCGATGGCGGCCGTAAGCTGGCCGAAGGAGGCGGCCTCGTCCTCGAAGCCAGCCTTTTTGAGGAAGCCCTCGATATTGGCGGCTATGGCCTGGGGACGGTCTATGCTCAGCACCGCTACCGGGCCCGCGGGCAAGAGGGCCAGCGGCTCTTCGCCGGGCGGCAGCGCGGCGCTCATCATAAGCGCGGCCGTGGCCAGCGCGATAAGCGCGGTCGCTAGAGGTCTATAGCTATGGTTACGCATGGCTGCTCCTGGATTTTCGCCGCTTCTATAAGGAGGCCGCGAGTGGTATGGGCTTAGGATAGACTAAGGGGCGAGTTTTATCAATCGAAGGTTTTTGCGGTTGCGCTTAGGCGCTTGTGATACTAGGATATGCTCGTGGCCGCTGTCCGGCTCAGAAGGAGTATGCATGAAGGATATGGGGTCGATGCTCCTGCGGCGCGAGGCTTACTCGGAGCTGGCCATAGGCAATACCGCCATAGCGCGGGCTATGATAGAGGCCGGCGTGCGGGTGGCGAGCTCGTATCCGGGCTCTCCCACGCCGGAAATAGCCGAGGCGCTGCGTTCGATAAAGCCCGCGGATAGGCCGTTCTACTTCGAATTTTCCACGAACGAGAAGGTAGCCACGGAGCTTGCTTTCGGCGCGGCCATAAACGGCAGGCTTTCGGTCGTGTTCTTCAAGAGCGTGGGCCTTAACGTGGCGGCCGACAGCTTCGTGCAGCTGCCCCTCATGGACATAAGCGGCGGCATGGTCATCATACTGGGCGACGACCCCGGCGCCAATTCCAGCCAGAACGAGCAGGACAACCGGCATTATGCCAAGCTTTCCTACTGCCCGCTCTTCGAGCCGGCAAGCGCCCAGGAAGCCTACGATATGTTCAAGAAGGCCGCCGCCCTGGCGCGCGAGCTGCGCAGCGCGGTCATACTGCGGCTCACCACCCACGTATGCCACGCCAAGGAGCGCATACGCTTCGACGCCTGGAATCCCGGGCCTATCGACGACGAGCCGCGCTTCGACCCCGATTCTTCGAATTACATACCCATAGCCTCCGCGGTATTCCCCATGAAGCGCCGCGCCCTTGAGCGCCTGGACGCGCTGCGCTTACGGCTGCCCTCCCTGGGCTTCGACCGCGTCGTGGACCACGGCAACCCCAGGCGCGGCATCATTACGGCGGGCCTGCCCTTCGCCTCCCTCATGGACGCCCTCGATAGCCTGCCGGAAGGAACGGCCAAGCCCGACTTGCTTAAACTGGGCGCAGTCTATCCCTTCGACGACAAGCTCGTGCTATCTTTCCTGCGCTCCAACGACGAGGTCAAGATAGTAGAGGAGCTCGATACCCTGCTCGAGACCGATATAAAGGCCCTTGCCTACGACGCGGGGCTGCGCTGCGCCATACGGGGCAAGGCCGATATAGACGAGCTCATGGGAGAATGCACGCCGGGCAAGGCCAAACGCGTGCTCGAGGCTAGCTGGCCCGGGCTTTTCCCGGCTGCCGCAGCCCGGCCCCCCGTGCCCGACC
>JBGSKZ010000654.1:0-2492 GCA_041741035.1 Treponematales bacterium | reverse complement strand
CCTGGGCCTGTCGGCGCTGCTGCGCGCCACGAGCGGCGGCGCGGCGAAGCGCTTCGGCTTATCGGGCGGCAAGGGCTCGCTAGAACCGGGCAAGGACGCCGATTTCATACTCGTCGACCCGAAGGGCTCGTACACGGTGCGCGGCGCCGAGCTCTTGAGCAAGGGGAGCATAACGCCCTTCGAGGGCATGAAACTGCAGGGAAAAATAATCGCCACCTATGTGCGGGGACGTCCCGTATGGCAGGCGAACGAGGCAAGCCCGGCCGCGGGCATAGTCGCGGCCCTTGGTTACGGAAAACAATTGACGTGGGGGTACCAGTGAGTAAGATTATGAAAGCCCTTCCCATGCGCGAGCTACTTACGCGCATAGCGGGCGAATGGGCTGCCAAGGGCAGCGCCTACGACATTCCGGCGCAGAGCGTTGAGCGTATACTGGAACTCGAGGCATCGTCGCCCGGTTTCAGCGTGAACGGGCTCAAGCTCGGCCTGCCCATAGGCCCCGCCGCCGGCCCGCATACCCAGATAGCCCCCAACTTAGTTGCCGCCTGGCTTGCCGGCTCCCGGGTATTCGAGCTTAAGACCGTGCAGGAAAACGATCTCCTTGAGATAGACAAGCCCTGCATAGACGCCCTTGACGAGGGGCACAATGTGGAATGGTCCACGGAACTGGCCATTGAGGACGCGCGTAACGAGTACCTGCGGGGCTGGATAGCCATTAACATCCTCCGCGCGGCGCTCTCCTCGGGCGGACGCCCCGGCGGCGCCTTCATGTTCAATATGTCCGTGGGCTACACCCTGGACGGCATAAAGGGCGCCAAGGTCGACGCCTTTATAGAAGGGATGCGCAAGCCCGCCTCCTATAAAGGCAGCGCCGCCTTCTGGCAGGCCTCGCTCGCCGAGGCCAAGGCGGTCATCCAAGGGCCTATCTTCGCGAAAGCCTTCGGGCAGGACGGAGCCGGGCGCGCGCTCGCCGCGGCTAACGCCATGCCCGACAAGCCCATACACTCGGTTACCCTGTCCACCATGCACGGCTGCCCGCCCGCCGAGATTGAGCGCATAGGGGCTTATCTCATCGAGGAGAAGGGCTTCGATACCTACGTAAAGCTTAATCCCACCTTACTCGGCTACGACGCCGTACGCGCTATACTCGACCAGACGGGCTGGGAGCGCATAACGATTACCAGGCCCAACTTCGAGCATGACCTGCAGTTCGGCGCTGCGCTCGAGCTCATAGCGTCGCTGCGCCGCAAGGCGGCAGCCAAGGGCGTGCGTTTCGGCATCAAGCTGTCCAACACCCTCGCCAACGCGAACGACGGCGCTCGCATGCCCGGAGCCGAGCGCTACATGTCCGGCCGCGCCCTCTTCCCCATAACGACGCGCCTGGCGGCCGACCTTGCCAAGGCCCTGCCCGACTGCCCCGCCTTCAGCTACTGCGGCGGCGCTTCCGCCCTAAATGCCAGGGCGGCCTTAGAGGCCGGCTTAGGACCCCTCACCGTGGCCACGGACATACTCAAGCCCGGCGGCTACCTGCGCCTGGAGCCCATGGCCCGAGAAGCCGTGGAAGCCCTCAAAGGCGGACTCCCGAGCCGCCCCGACGCTCAAAAGCTAGCCGCCCTGGCAGCGGCCGCCCTCGAGGAAGAAGCGTATCGCGGCGACTACAAGAAAGGCGAGACGCGCATAGCAAGGAGCCTACCCCTCACCGATTGCTTCGCCGCCCCCTGCGTGGAGGCCTGCCCTGCCAATCAGAAACCGCCGGCCTACATGAAGGCCCTCGCCGCTGGCGACGCGAAAAAGGCCCTGTCCATCGTGCTGGCCGACAATCCCCTGCCCCATATTACGGGCGTCCTCTGCGACCATCAGTGCATGAACGTGTGCGCTCGCGTGGATTACGAGGGCTCGGTGGAAATACGGGACATGAAGCTCGCCTGCGCCCGCTCCGCCACTATACCTGCGCAGGCCAAGGCTCCCGTGTCCGGCAAGGGCAAGGCGGCCATATTCGGCGCGGGGCCTGCGGGCCTTTCCTGCGCGCACTACCTGGCGCTTGAAGGCTACCCGCTCACCGTGTTCGATACGTCCTCAGGCGCAGGCGGCGTGCCCGCCGATGTCATACCCGCCTTCCGCATAGCCCGCGAGGATATAGCCAAGGACATAGACCGCATCAAGGCCTTGGGAGCCCAGTTCAGCTTTAACTGGTCCGGCGACATAGACCTTGAGGCGCTAAAGAAAGAGGGCTACACGAGCTTCGTCGTGGCCACCGGAGCCCCGGTGCCGCGCGAACTGCCCCTTGCCGGCTCTGGCATTACGGTGGTGGACGCCCTTGAATTCCTTGAGGCCGCCCACCACGCGGCGCGCTCGGGCAAGCCCAATCCCTACGACGGAGCCAAGGCCGTGGTGGTGGCCGGCGGCGGCAACACCGCCATGGACGCCGCCCGCGTAGCCTGCAGGCTGGCCGGCAAGCCCGCTGTGAGCATACTGTACCGCCGAACCTTGGC
>JBGSKZ010000653.1:0-2659 GCA_041741035.1 Treponematales bacterium | reverse complement strand
GGTGCGCGGCGTGGACCTGGAGGCCGTGCCCCGTGGAGCCTAAGCGGCCGCTGCCCGAGTACCTGGAAGGCCTCAATCCCGAACAGCGCGAGGCGGTCCTCCACGAACGGGGCAAGCTGCTCATACTCGCCGGCGCGGGCTCGGGCAAGACCCGGGTCATAACCACCAAGATAGCCTACCTGATACGCGAGCGCGGCTACGCGCCCGAATCCATACTCTCCGTCACCTTTACCAACAAGGCGGCCGCGGAAATGCGCGAGCGCGCCTGCGCCATAGAGCCTTCCTGCGCCCGGGCCACCCTGCGCACCTTCCATTCCTTCGGCGCCTGGTTCCTCCGCCGCAACGCGGAGGCCGCCGGCCTCAATCGCGACTTCACCATATACGACGACGACGATTCCACCACCCTGGTAAAGGCGGCCTTCCCCGACCTAAGCCGGCAGGAGGCCTCACGCCTTGCCTCGTCCATAGCCAGGGCCAAGGATTACGGCCTAGCCCCGGACGCCCCGGGATTGGATAACCAATTCAAGGGCCTGCGCGACTTCCGGAGGCGCTACGCCGAATACGAGCGCAGGCTGCGGGCCACCGGCAACGTGGACTTCGGCGACCTCATAACCATGCCCGCGCGCATACTGCGCGACGACCCGGTCATACGCAATCGCTTCCACGCGCGGGTGCGCGTCATACTCGTCGACGAATACCAGGACTCCAACGTTTCGCAGTTCGAGCTCCTCAAGGCCATGGCCTCGCCCGATGCCTACATCTGCGTGGTTGGCGACGACGACCAGAGCATATACCGCTTCCGCGGTGCCGAAGTGCAGAACATCCTGTCCTTTCCCGAAACCTTTCCCGGCACCGAGGTGATAAAGCTCGAGCGGAACTACCGCTCCTACCAGAGCATACTCAACCTGGCCAACGCGGTGGTGGAAAAGAACGAGGGCAGGCTCGGCAAGACCCTCAAGGCCGTGCGCCTGGGCGGCAAGAAGCCCACGCTCGCGGTGCTCGCCGACCATGAAGAGGAATGCTCCTACTGCGTGCGCGTCATCGACGCGCTTATCAAGCGGGGCGGCTCCTTCTCCGACCTCGCCATACTCTACCGCACCAACGCCCAGTCGCTGGCCTTCGAGCGCGCCCTGCCCGCCGCGGGCATACCCTACCGGCTCGTCGGCGCACTGCGCTTCTACGAGCGCGAGGAAGTGAAGGACGGCCTTGCCCTCCTCGCCCTGGCGTCCAATCCCAGGGACGAGGTGGCCTTCAGGCGCGTCGTTAACAAGCCCAGCCGCGGCATAGGCGAGGCCACGATGGAGGCCATCGTGTACGAGGCCTTCGAGGCCGACGGCGACCTGGTGGCCGCCTCGAGCCTGGCCAAGCCCAAAGCCAGCCGCTCTCGCGCGGGCCTGGCCGCCTTTGCCCAGCTCATGCGGGACCTTGCCGGGCGCATAGGCCCTTCCGACCCCGCCGATTACGGCGACGAGAGCGGCGCCGTGAACAGGCCGCCGCCGCCCAAAGACCCCGCCAGCAGCCTCGCCGCCACGGTGGAGTGGGCGCTCCACGCCTCCGGCCTCCTCGACTACCACAAAAGCCAGGACGAGATAGCCGGCACGCAGAAAGTGGCCAACCTCGACGAGCTCGTGAACGCGGCGGGCGACTATCCCTCAAGCAGCTCGGGACTGGCCGCCTTCCTCGAGGCGGTGGAGCTGGACCGCGCCCTGTCCTCCGGCGACGCGCAGGCCGAAGCCGTTACCCTCATCACCATGCACAATACCAAGGGCCTCGAGTTCCCCGTCGTCATAGCCACCGGCATGGAGCAGGGCCTCTTTCCCCGCGACGACGACGAGGGCGAGGACTTGGAGGAGCAGCGCCGCCTCTTCTACGTGGCCATGACCCGGGCCAAGGACGAGCTGCACTTAAGCTACTGCCGCCGCAGGCTATTCCGCGGGCGCTGGATGGAATACCCGCCTTCGCGCTTCTTAGGCGAGATACCCAAGGGCGCCATGGAGCTATTCGGCGGCAAGCTGGACCTGAGCGCCGCGGCGGCCGCGGGCCAGTGGAAAGTGGGGGCCGGCGTATACCACGACGACCACGGCTATGGCCGCATAATCAAGGTGTCCCCGGCGGGAGAGGCGGGCGTCGTGGTCATGGTGCGCTTCGAGACGGGAAGCGCGCTCCAGTTCTTTCCCAAGTACGCCAAAAAGCTCGAGATCATAAAGGATTGACGCCGATGAGCGATCTATTGCGGCGCTTGCCGCCCATACGCCGCATGCGCGGCAACCGCCTCTACGCGGAAGACGGCAGGCGCTTCCTGGATCTCTGGCTCGACGACGGCAGGGGCATCCTGGGCGACGCCGAGCGCGCGGCCAAGACCTACGCGTCCAACGCCATAGACAAAGGCCTCGTGCGCCCCTATCCGGGGCTGTACGAGCGGCGCTTCGTCAAGGCCGTGAAGGCGCTCTGGCCAGGCTACCCGTACGTAGCGCCGTACGCGAGTGAAGAAGCCGCGCTGCGGGCGGCCAGGCGCATCCTGGGCGCGGAGCCGCTCATCATAGACGCCGCCGGACGGGACGCCTACATGGGCGGAGGCCTCTCCGTGTCGCGGACTGAAAACGCGCTTGCTCTCCTCCGCCCCTTCCTGGACGCGCCGGAGCCGGGCTCGCCCCGGGCG
>JBGSKZ010000652.1:0-1269 GCA_041741035.1 Treponematales bacterium | reverse complement strand
TCGAAGAGCTTGAAAGCCATCTTTATAGAAGCGTCGAGCACCGTTATGCTCGAGTTCTTTACCACGTAGCCGTACGAGGTGATTTTCTCGGTCTTCTCCACTATTTCGGGTTCGGTGTGGCTTGATAGGAAGAGCAGGGGTATATCGCGGTGCCTGAGTATGGCTTCCGCCGCCTGCGTGCCGTCAAGGCCCTTGCCCAGGTCTATATCCATAAGCACTAGGTCGATTTCGTCGTGCTTATCGAAGAGCTCCACGGCTTTTTCGCCCGAATCGGCGGTAATCACGCGATAGCCCAGCTTTTCGAGCGGCGCTTTCTTTAGTTCCGGTACCAGGGCAAGCTCTATCTGGGCATCTTGCTTAAGGATTTCTATAGCTTTCTCGCCCGTATTGATAGTGAGAACATTATAACCATATTTTTCCAGGAACATCTTCTGCGCCATGGCGATAAGCATTTCATCCTCTACCAGCAGGAGTGTTTTTTTATTTACTTCGTCCATAAAAGCCTCTTGTAGTCAGCCTGCTGGCGCGGAAAAAGGAGCGTGCCAGGCCGGCTCTGCGCGCTCCCTACCACCTATTGCCGTGTCCGCTCGAAAAAACCCTACCCTCGATCCTGGCGTTTGATAGGTCGGCGTTATTGCCGTTTATATATACGTCGCCCCGGACGCTCAAGTAGCGCAATACGGCGTTATTGCCATTAATACGTATATCCCCGTCTATGCGGGTACGCCCTATGCCCTGTCCGAGTAAACTTACCGAGTTTGCGTCTATAGTAAAATCGCCTCTATAGACGCCATAAGAGAGCCTGACCGTACCATTGTTATGAAAAGCGCTTACTGCCTGAGGCGACTCCTCATGATTCAGCCTTAATTCCAGCGATACGCACGAGAACGGGGTTAAAGCAAAGCCGGCGAGGACAAAAAACGAGATGAATTTCTTTTTACTATTCATAACTATAGTATATAGCCATTCCAAATAATTACCTAATCGAGCGGCCTTATAGGCCTACGAACGCCCTTAGCGGGCAGCTTGTCATGGGTATAAGCTTTACCGGCGGCCATCGTAAGCCTCTTGTTCCCTTAAACTAATTCCCTTGACTAAGCTGCCTATCGCGATTATCATTATGATATCATTTCGATATCTGGCCCCTATAGGCTGGGAAAGAAGCGTTCCATGAGTGTGAATGAATTTACCGCGGGAAAACCCGGGTACCTGGAGGAGAAGGCTCCGCTACACGCCAATGGTATGGCGGTATTGATCCTGAACATCCTG
>JBGSKZ010000651.1:0-2264 GCA_041741035.1 Treponematales bacterium | reverse complement strand
AGATGGTGGCCGCAGCCCTCGAGGGCATGACCAGGCCCAGCGGCCAGGCCAAGCCCACCGCGCCGGCCAAGAGCGGCATCGTGGACGAGGGCAAGAAGGACTAAGCTTTGAGGCGCGAGCCCCATGGGCTCGCGCCTCTGTCGCGCGGAATTAGGCCCTGCCGAGCTTCTTTAATAGGCTCGGCGGGGGCCGACTGAGGCGCAGCCTTTCCTTTACGCGATAGGCTTTGCAGCGTTGTCGCCTGAAGAATACGAGCCTTCCATAATCAAGTCAGCTTGAAGCGATTGCTAGCCATTCGCGCGCCTCAAGAGACGAATCGACACTTCCTCCCCTAATTCTTTGTTAATCTGTTTACGCAAAGCGGCTCGAAGAGGTACCATGTGATTCCCGTTACCAAGCGGCATCATCGTGGCTTCAAAAGGATGCCCATCAACGGTACCTGCTATTTTAACAGGCTTCCGAGTGCCAAAAATCTCTCCTGATTTTGGCATTTCAACACAAAGCCAACCACTAACTGGTTCCTTAAAAATAGTACTTTGAAATTTAATGTCGATTGCCTCTTCTATTGATGGCTTTTCATTCATATTCATAAGCTCCTAATAAGTAAATGGCGTGAAAGGGCTTTGACGTCGCCCTTCACGGGGTCGAAGTTTCGGTGACAGATCGCGCCAAAAATACTCACGACTAAGGGGCCGCTCCCCACGACATCATAAGCGATTTTCGTACCATCCGCCGATATCGCAATAGAGCTGGGCTTTTTCATGGCGGCCTCCAGTAAGCGCTAGCATAGCGCTCCTAGGGAAGGAAGACTTGATACAGGGATAAAAGCTAATAATAGGACAAGGCAAGGTCAATCAAGCTTCGAGGTTTATCAATTGCTCTGGGCCTTGTCGCTGGATTACTGCTTAGCGCTACTAGTAACCACGCCTCATTCTTTGCCGCGAGCGAAAACCAGGAAGCGGCGTATGGCAAAATTGATGAAGAAAACCGACGCTCCCACGAGCGGCCGCAGCGCTTCGGGATTAATCGCGCATAAATTCACGGCCGCGAGCATTAACGCGCCATTGAGCGCTAAGCCGAAAACCGCAGCGCTCGCAAACGCCAGGAACTCAAGCCGGCGGTCCCGGATGCTTCCGTGCCCGAAGACCCAAGCGATGGCAAGGAAATAATTCAATACGGTTCCGAGGGTAAAGCCAAACGCTATGGCTACCAAGAGCGAGGCCCCCAGGTCGTCCAGGGCGATCGAAACGGCGCTGGCGAGCACCGCGCGCGGGATCTGATCTCGGAGGCGGTACGATGGGGTCATACGGTTTCATAATCCAAGCGAGCGCTTGCGGTTCTGCATTGTTTAACCATACCTGAATCCCCCTAAAACTCTATCCCACCTAGTTCTTGCGGCATAAACCCCGCTACGGCACGGAGCTTAGCAGATATCGGGATGCCCTACGTGCCCATTGGCCGTCTGCCACCCAATCTATTCGATTTTCATCAGGCAATTAATCAAATGCTCATTATTCAGCGGCGCTTCTTGTTTATAAGCGCTGATGAAGGTCGCCGGGGCAGATTCCATCGCCCAGACAGCCACGGCTGTGCGCAGAAAAAAGCCCCCCAGGGAAAAAATCCCGGGCGGCTTGGTTACTCGATTAATTGAAGCTAATTCTGGAAGCGGTAGGTGAAACGGCCGTTTACGGAAACCTTCCCTGAATTTCTGAACAATCCCTGAGAAAAGCCATAGATAACGGCATCGTCGATATCGCTATAGTTGGATCCTGACCCCTCGATTTCAATATTTTCTAGAATAATGCTACCATCCCCGCGTGTGGTTGATACCTTAAATAACAAAACAACCGCTTTCAATGGCCCCCTCTTTTTATAATCGGCTTCATTTACCGGGTATCCGGCATCGTCAAGCATAGCCCAGAGTTCGGGACGCGCCTCAAAACCGGGGTTTCTGTTACCCTTTAAACTCCACGTGCCCGATGCGGTTTTCTCATAAATTTTCTCAAAGGCTGCGCGTCTCTGGGCTGCGGTATTACTTATGCCCTTATAATCGGGAATGGCCCTATACAGAGCATCGGGAAGCTCGAAGGGTAGGGGCATGTATAGCCATATAGGAGGCCCAAAGGTTCTGCCCACCACGCCCTCGCCTGCAGCTAGAAATAAATCATAGCTATTGCCCGCTTCCAAACCGCGTAGCTGTACTGTTGGCGGAGGCGCCGGCTGCGGGGCCGGCTGCGCCGCCTGGGCGGGGGCCGCGGGCTTGG
>JBGSKZ010000650.1:0-1483 GCA_041741035.1 Treponematales bacterium | reverse complement strand
CGTATCGCCCGCCCTACGCGTACCAGTCTATCATAAGTATGGTCCCAGCTTATAGTAATGCGCCAGCCAAAAAAGGACGATTATCGCGTTTCTTGGCCCTCGGCCGCGCCAAAAAGCCTGGATAAAGCCCAATCGATGAAGAGGGGGAAGCGCCGCGCCCAGGAGCGCTCCGAATGGTCGGCGCCTTCATCGACCACGCAAAGCAGGCTTTCCCCCGGCTGTCCGCGCCCGAGCAGCCAGTCGCGGAGCTCAAGGGTGTCGTCGAGGTAGCGGCGCGCGAAGCCGGGCTTGCTGTCGTCGCTGGTTTCCTTCGTGCCGATATCGAGGTATACGGAACGGTCTGGACGAAAGGCTGAGGCTAGGAAAGCGAGCAACTCGCCCTTGGCGAACCAGAACGCGCTTGAGAAAGCCCCGCAGAGGGCAAAGAGCTCGGGCCGCCTATAGAGCGCGTAGAGGGAGAAGAGGCCGCCCAAGGAGGACCCGGCTATGCCGGTCGACTCCCGGCCCGGGAGGGTGCGGTAGCTTTCGTTCACCCAGGGCATGAGGCTGTCGCTTAGGAAGGACAGGTACGCTTCTCCCTCGCCGCCTGCGGGTATGCCTGCGGGCGCGCGCGATAAGTCTGCGCCTATGTCGGGATTTGTCCATGGGGAATACTCGTCCAGCCTGGCCAGGCCCTCGCGCTCGTGGCTGCAGTCCACGCCGACTATGATGGCGCGGCGCCCGTCGCCCGCGGCGGCCATGGCATCCATGGTCTCCCCTATGCGCCAATGCGCCCCGTAGGTGGCGCTAAGCGGATCGAAGAGATTGTGCCCGTCCTGCATGTAGAGCACGGGATAGCGGCGCGACGGCCGCTGGTCATAGCCTTCGGGCAGGAGCACGCGTATAGTCCGACGCCGGTCGCCCAGCTCGTGTATAGTTGTTTCATGTATATCGATATGCATACCCGCATAATAATGCGCTTCCGGGTTTACCGCTATAGTAAACCGGTTTATAATTCCATGCTATGAGCAGAGTACTGGTATCCGGCCTGGTCAACATCGAGACCACCCTGCGCGTCGACGGCTTCCCCATAGCGTATAGCCCCGTGCTCTACCCTTTCGGGGGCGTAGGCTCAAGCGTGTCGGGCGTGGGCATGAACGTGGCCCTCGCCTTAAGCGCGCTCGGCGACAGGGTGGATTTCCTAAGCCTCTTAGGTAATGATTTGGCGGGCGATACGGCCCTGGCGGCCATCGCGGCTTCCGGCCTCGATACGGCGCACATACTGCGCCCCATGCCCGACACGCCGCAGTCGGTCATACTCTACGACGCCGCGGGGCGCAGGCAGATAAACGTGGACCTGAAAGATATCCAGGAACGGCGTTACCCGGAAGGCCGCTTCCTCGCGGCCCTGGGCGGCGCGGACGCGGCCGTGCTCTGCAATATCAATTTCAACCGCGCCCTGCTGGCCCAGGCCAGGGTCGCGGGGGTGCCGGTGTTCTGCGAC
>JBGSKZ010000649.1:0-5102 GCA_041741035.1 Treponematales bacterium | reverse complement strand
CGGGGACTGTTGCCGGCCTTGGCGGCGCCCCATATAGGGCCTGAGCTTTCCGACGCCTGCGCCGCGGCGGACGCCCTCTTCTATGACCAGGGCGGGGCGGGCGGCTACAGCGCCGGGGCGCTCGAAGCCTTGATACAGGCCGCCGGGCTGAAACCGCGCTCGCTTAAGGAACTCAAGGGCAGTGGCGAGCGCCGCCTGGGCGAGCGGGACGCGGAAGCCTGGCTCAAGCCCGAAGCCGGGTACGGCGCCGCCATGGAGCGGGCCTTGGGAGAAGAAGGCAGGCTGGCCCTGCTCGACGCGCTTAAGGCCGCCTTCAAGGCGGGACCGGTGGACTGGCCCTGGTCGTGGATTATCGTTGCCGCGGAGCCTAGGGCCGGTATATAATCCGGCTCCCATGGGCATAGTCCTCGTATACGGCCTAAAGACAAACGACCTCGCGTACCTTAAGGAATTCTACCCCTCCCGCCGTTTTGCCGAAGCCGCCTCGTCCTTGGGCCTGGACTACGTGGCAACGCTCTATCCCCCGGGCGGCGGCTTTGAGCCCGTGCTGGCCGCCTGCGCGGGCCGGGTCGCCCTGCTTCGGGGAGAATTGCCCATGGCCCTCTACGAGGCCCTGGAAAACGCCAGTATACGGGCGGTAAACAGCGCTGAAAGCACAACCCTGGCTCGCGATAAATACCGTTCCGCCGCCTTCTTTTCCTCGCTGGGCCTGGCCCATCCCCGCACCGTGAGGTTCCGCCTGCCGGCCGACGAGGGGCTGCTGCCGGGCTCCCGCGATGAAGCTAAGCCGCCGCGCGCTCCAGAAAGCGCCGATCCGCCCCTGCCCCTTCCTTTGCCCTTCGTGGCCAAGCCCCGCTTCGGCAAGATGGGCAGGGGCGTGGCCCTCATAGCTTCAAGCGCCGACTGGCTGGCTTACGCTCGCGATAGCGCTCCAGGGCGGGGAGACAGTCCCGAAGGCGAGTTTCTGGCCCAGGAATACCTGGCAAGCTCGGCAGGCAGGGATATACGCTTCTTCTTCGCGTCCTGGCCTAAGGGCCGGCCCTGGCTATGCGTACGGAGGCAAGGCCAGGGCTTTCTGTCCAACGCGCACGCCGGCGGCAGGATGAGCCTGTACGAACCGCCGGCCAGCCTCGCGGCTTCGGCGGAGCGCGTGTTCTCCGCCTCCGGCCTCAGCTACGGTAGCGTAGACTTCCTCTTCGCGGACGAAAGCGGCTCGGCCTTCGCCCTATGCGAAATGAATGCCTGCCCGGGCTTTGAGGAGCTGGAGCGCGCCTGCGGCGTGGATGCCGCGTCGGCTATACTAAAGGCGGCTATAGCTCTGTAGGACGCTTCGCGCTCGGCCATGCTCACGCCCGATTGAGCTGGATAAAGCCGGAGCAGTGAGACATAAGCTTCGGGGAACTAGCTTTGGCGAAAGGATAGCGCATGCAAGCATTCGCGCATGAGGACGAGGTATACGAGTTCCTTAACCGCTTTTTGAACTTCGAGCGAGCCATAGTGCCCACGGCCTACAGGCTGGACCGCATGGAAGCCTTGAAGGCCTTGTACGGCAAGCCCGACGAAGCCTACGCCATAGCGCACGTGGCAGGCTCCAAGGGCAAGGGCTCCACGGCCACCATGCTCGCCGCCATACTCGAGGATGGAACGGCCCCCGTGGGCCTGTACACCTCGCCCCATCTGCTTCACTTTACCGAGCGTATTGCCGTGAACGGGCTGCCGGTAGCCAAGGACATACTGCTCGCGTCGGCGGAGGAACTGAGGGCGGGCATGGAAGGCCGCGCGCCCGAGGATTTCCCCGGCGGCGAGACGCCCACCTATTTTGAGCTTTTGACCATGCTCGGCTTCCTCTGCTTCAAGCGGGCCGGATGCTCGCGGACGGTCATCGAGGTAGGCCTGGGAGGAAGGCTCGATTCCACCAATGTGCTCAAGCCCATGGCCTGCCTCATCACGCCCATTGAGCTGGAGCATACGGAACTCTTAGGCGACACCATAGCCAAGATAGCCGCCGAGAAGGCAGGCATCATAAAGCCCGGCGTGCCCGTATACACGAGCGCCACGCGGCCGGAGGCCCTGGACGTTATAGGCCGGACGGCCAAGGACATGGGCTCTCTTCTGCGCGTCCTCGACGAGGAAGTACGCATAAGCGGGCTGCGGATAACGGCGGCGGGCACCGCGTTCAGCCTGGCCTTCAAGGACCACACCCTACACGAGGGCGCGCTGGAGCTCTCGACGCCGCTCATCGGAGAGGTACAGGCGCGGAACGCGGCCCTTGCCGCCCTGACCGCCCTGGACCTTGGCTTCAGCCCTCGGCGCGTGCGCGAGGGCCTGGCAAAAGCCCGGCTGCGGGCCCGCTTCGAAATCATGCCCGGCGACCCCATCGTGGTCTTGGACGGCGCGCATACCCCCGATTCCGCCGCCGCCTGCGCCCGCGATTTTAAAAGGCTCTTCAAGGGCGGCGGCGTTCTCCTCTTCGGCTGCGCCAAGGACAAGGACCCCGCGGCCATGGCCGCGGCGCTCAAGGGCATTGCCGATAGCCTCATCGTTACCAAGCCTGGCAACTTCAAGGAGAGCGAGCCTGAGCGCATAGCGGAAGCGTTCAGGGAACAAGGCTATGGGGTAGTGGTCGAGGAGGATACGGGAGCGGCCATAACGCGATCGCTTGAATTAGCGAAAAGATCCGGTAAGCCCCTGCTCGTTACCGGATCCTTCTATCTTTGCGCCGAGGCGGCAAAATCGCTGGCCGCCTGGGGGCGATGAAGCTCCGGCGCGCTTTTGGCTTTCAGCTTGTCTTGAGCCTCAGGCTGCCTCGAGTTTCAGGCTTCCACCCGGTTGCGTCCGAGTTGCTTGGCGCGGTACATGGCGCTATCGGAGCGCGCCACCCACTCGCCGGGAGCCTCGCCTCTGCGGTATTCGGCCACGCCCACCGAGGCGGCTACGTTGAAGGTCTTGCCGTCGTACTTGACGGGGCTCGTGGCTATAAATTCCCGTATGCGCTCCGCTATGGCAAGGGCCACGCTCAGCTCGGCCCCGGGCAGGAGCACGAAAAATTCCTCGCCGCCATAACGTCCCGCGTAGTCTTCACGGCGCAGGCAGGAACGGATAGCGTCGCCGGCCGCCCGTATGGCCTCGTCGCCCGACAGATTGCCGTAGCTGTCGTTTATGGCCTTGAAGCGGTCGAGGTCTATCATGAGGCCGGACAGGTGCGTGCTTTCCTCGCTGGACCTGCGCGCCTCGAGTTCTATGCGCGAGGCAAGGCTTTGCCTGGAAAGCAGGCCGGATAGCACGTCGTAGCGCGCGGAGGCGGCCAGCTTCTTATCGTCGCTATCGAAGCCTTTCCGCTTCTCCGTCATGGCCGCGAGGTCTTCCTTAAGGTTCATCTGCCTGTCTAAGAGCTTTGCGGACAAGGTCTCTTCCTGATGGACCGCCTGTCGATAGAATTCCCGCTCCGATATAAGTTTCTTCTGCTCGGCGAGGCGCATAAGGGCCGCCTTGAGCCGCAGTTTGAACTCGAGTTCCTCGAAAGGCTTTTTTATAAAGTCATCCGCGCCGGCGCTCAGTACTTTCTGCACCCGCGCATGGTCGGAGGAGCCTGACATGGCTATGATTTGGAGCGGCCGCATGGCATAGAGCTTGCGCAATTGGGTACAGAGAGCGGAGCCTTCGCCGTCGGGAAGGGCTAGCCCCATAAAGACTATCGAGTAGCTTATGCGCTCGGCGCAGTCCATGGCAGCTGCCAGGGTCGAGGCTTTCTGCAGCTCGAATTGGCCGTCCACCATGCCAGCGATCGCCTGAAGCACGTTCGGGCTGTCGTCGACGACGAGTATACGTACTGAACTTTCCATAATATCACCTATATTAACGATCGGAATCGTTGAGTTTATTATAACAAAAATATTAGCGATATGCCAATTTTTATCGAAATAAGAATACTATGCTCTGCATTAATCCGATCAGGAAGCCTAAAATACCGCCGAACCAGGTAACCGCCCGTAACTCGCGGTCTATCACGCGCAAGAGCATGCGCTCCACTTCTATCATCTGCAGTGAATCGATTTTCTCCACCACCAGGCTGCGCACGTCGAGGGAGGCTAAAAGCGCGCCGCTTTCCCGCGAGGCAAGCTCGGCCAAAGCGGCGCTGGAGGCGCCCGCTATGCGCGCAAGCGCCTCGTCATCTATACCGGACAGCTCGCCCAAGGAATAGGCCTGGGCGCGCTCCGAGAAGGCGGCGGCAAAGCTGCCGACGATGGCGCCGAGGGCCTTGGCGGCTCCGGATTTTTCCTCGCGGGGGGCGAGGAGCGAAGCCAGCCAATCGGCCGCGGAGGCGCTGAGCGCTTTTTGTATGCCGGGCAGCGCGTCGAGCAGCCGTTCGACGCGCAAGCCTCCCAGCGCTAGCTTCAGCAAGCCTGGCGCATCCTCCGGCCGCGGCTTATCGAGGGCGGCCCGCAGCGCGAGGTAAAGCCTTTCGCGGGAGGCGGCGACGGCTTCTTCGGATGAAAAGGCGCCGAACGAGCTTAAAGGCCTATCGAGTGCCGCACCTAACAGGGACGCGAGGCGCTCTATAAGGGCGGCTTTAGTCTTTTCGTCGCCGAGCAAACCGTTCATAGCCTCGGAAAAGTCCGCTATGGTGGCAGGCATATTATCCAGGATAGCCTTGTCGTACTGGCCAAGCCCGATGAAGAAGCGCTGGACGGCATTGAAGCGATCCAGGGTCTTTCGTATAAGCTTTGCCCCTATCCTCTCAAGCGAAGCCTTGACCGTGGCATCCGCCATGAGCTCCGACAGTCCCTTGGCCACGGCGGGATAGGCTGCCTTTGCCGAGAGCCTCACTATATCCTCCACCGCCTCCCTGGACACGAAGGCGGAGAAGCCCGCGTCGGCGGCTAAAGCCCCCTGCACGCAATTAAAGATGGCGTCGCAGGCCAGGCGCGCGAGCGCGTCCTTGAAAGCGGGATCCTGAAGCCGTTCCTTAAGCGCCGAGCCCGAGTCGCGACCGGCCAGCTCCGATAGGCGAAGCGGCCCAAGCTCCCTCACGATGAGCTTAACGGCGGCGTCGGCGCCGGCCTTGAACGGCTCGGAGGCCGCAAGCGAAGCCACGGCCCGCG
>JBGSKZ010000648.1:0-1787 GCA_041741035.1 Treponematales bacterium | reverse complement strand
CGCGCGGGCTATTCCGACGACAACGCGCAATTCAATTACTTTACCGCCTTCCTTGAGCAATACGGCGCGGTGCCCCATATACCCTATGATATACAGGAACGCCTGAGCCTGCGCGTGCTCGACGCCAAAGGCAAGTCGGTGCCTAACGCCCTGATTACCGTTTCGCTGGGCTCGCGGGAACTCGCTCGCGGTTTGAGCCACGCGGACGGCCTTTTCCGCTTCTATCCAGCCGCCTTGGCTACCCAAGGCAGCCTCGACGCCTCGGCCGTATTCGACCTTACCATACAGGCCGGCGGCCGCCGCGACCGCGTGCAAATCAAGCGCGACGGCCCGCGGCTCGTCGAGCATCGGCTTGGAACGAACCGCTCTATAGCCCAGCCCATACCGCTCGATATATTATTCATCCTCGATACCACGGGCTCCATGGGCGAGGAGATAGAGCGCCTTCGCGCCACCATTGAGATAATCTACGCTAACGCTACCGCGCTTAAGCCTCGCCCTCTCGTGCGCTTCGGCCTCGTTCTCTACAAGGACAGGGGCGACGAATATGTGACCAGGGTAGTGCCATTCACGGAGAATCTCGGCGAATTTCAGGACGAACTCGACGCGGTATACGCGTCCGGCGGCGGCGACCGGCCCGAGGACTTGCAGGCGGCCTTAAATGACTCGCTCAACTCGATGGACTGGAATGCTGGTGGCATACGGCTCGCCTTCGCCATTACCGACGCCGACGCGCAGCTCTACGACGACCAGGACTATGACTATATCCGCGCCGCCAACGACGCCAGGGAACGCGGCATAAAGATTTATACCATAGGGACGGGCGGCCTGCCGCTCGAAGGAGAATACGTACTGCGCCAAATCGCCCAGCTCAGCGATGCCCGCTATATATTCTTAAGCTATGGCGAGCAGGGGGAGTCGGATGGCGGGGCGCCCGGTTCGGTAAGCCACCACACCGGTTCCAATTACGCCACCGACAAGCTGGAGGCTATCATCATACGCTTTATCAAGGAAGAGGTGGCTTACCTGTCCGATACGCCGCTCGACCAGGATCAGGCTTACTTCAGCGCCGATAGAGTAGACAGCGAAAGCCGCGACGAGACCATGGGTAAGCTTTTTTCGGAAGCCCTGGGCAATCTGCTCGATTATTCAAGCTATAGGATACTTCCGGCTACGCCCCTCGCCCTCTTGCCTATCGTCGGCGCGGATAGCGCTTTGGCGCTCAATGCCGAATATTTCGGGGAGCGGCTCATCCTGGCCGCCGCCGCCATAGAACCGAAGCGCTTCACCATGGTGGAGCGCAAGGATATGCAGAAGCTGCTTGAAGAGCTTGAGCTGCAGTTATCCGGCCTGGCCGATGAGTCGGGTATAGCCAAGCTCGGAGGCTTCTTAGGCGCGGACGTGGTGGTGTCGGGGAGCCTGTATAAGCGCGCGGAGGGCTATGAGCTCTTCCTCAAGCTTATGCGGGTGTCTACGGCCGAACTCTTGTCGGTTACCCGGGCTAAGATAGACTTCGATCTGGGCCTTTAGCAAGCGGGGCGTTTCAGGGTAGCGTAAGGGCAGCATGGCATCAAAAACGACGAAGACGGGCTATGAGTGCGCCGGCTGCGGCCACCGTGAATCCAAATGGCTCGGGCGCTGCCCCGCCTGCGGGGAATGGAATACCTTGAAGGAAACGTCCGCTCCCGCAGCCGAAGGGCGGGCGGCCAGGAGCGGCAAGTTTTCCATACCACTGGCCGCGGTGGATCCGGCCGAAGGCGCGCGAAGCGCTTCGGGCAGCGCCGAGG
>JBGSKZ010000647.1:0-5615 GCA_041741035.1 Treponematales bacterium | reverse complement strand
GGTCGCCGACCTTGCCGACGCCTTGCCCCCTGCCCTCGGCCGGGCAGGCTCCGCGGGGCTCCGCGTAGAGAGGGACAGCCTCTCGGACGGCATCCTGGAGCTACGCGTGCTGGCTGAAGGCGGGGCGATGCTGTACAGCGGCGGCAGGCCCGTCTTTGACAAGCCGCTATCGTCGCCGTGGATAGACTATGGCGGTCGCGTGGCCGTATCGAGGGGGCGCGAGGAGCCGCGCCTATCGCTACTCGTGCCCGGGAGCGTGGCGGAGTTGCGCCTGAGCGGCGCTATACCCCTGCCTGGCGGCATTGAGGCGAGTTGGGTAAATGTGTATACGATGGCGTCGGGCCTCGGCAGCGTCACGGTGGACGTACGCATCGATTATCCCCAAACCGAGCATAGGGGCTATGACAGGGGCAAAGCTGACAGGTTGGCCAGGGACTGGGACCCGCGCTGGCGCACCGTGGCGCCTTTCGAACTGCACCCGGCTATAGGCGCGAGCGAGCGGCATCCCGCCCGCGTATGGAAACATGGCTTCTTCGACCTGAGCTCAAGCTATGAGCTGGGCTATCATCGCTTCGGCCCCAACAGGCAGCAGGATTCGCTCGATAACCACGTGACGGACGGCTGGGTGGCCGTATCGGCGGGCAGGAAGGGCTTGCTCGTCGCGCAGTCGGCCTCGGCGGCTACGGTATTCGCTTTTTGCCCCATGCGTACCCGGCTTGGCGGCGGCCGGCAGAGCGTAGCGCTCAATCCCTTCGGCACCTACGCTGGCAGGCAATGGAAGTATCCTTTGGCTACGACCGGCCTAGGGCGGCTCGCCGCTATCGTGGCGGCGGACAACCTCGACTCCTACGCGCCGTCCTGGGAGGGTAGAAGCATACGCTTCAGCCTCATGCTGGTTCCCTTCGAGGGCGACGAGCCGCCCCGGAGCGTACAGCGCGACGCCCTGTTGTTCGCCACCCCTCCCGAGTGGGCTTAGTGCCGGCCCCGATTAGAGGCAGAAGGTTTCGCTTGACTCATTACGACTACAGATGTAGTCTAATGCTGTCGCGCAAGGAGCCATCATGGACGAGTCGAGCCATATCACTGAGGCGGAATGGCAGGTTATGCGGGCGGTATGGTCCGCCGTACCGGCCACCTCCGGCAAGCTCATCCGCGAGCTGGCCGCGGGCACGGGCTGGGAGCCGACGACGGTGAAGACCCTGCTGGCCCGGCTGGTGAAAAAAGGAGCCCTACGCTTTGAGGCCTCGGGCCGGAGCTATCTGTATTTCCCCCTGCTATCGGAAGAAGCCTGTATACGGCGCGAGATGCGCCTGTTCGCCGGAAAGATCTATGGCGGCGAACTGCGTTTGGGCACGACGCGCTTTGATTTCAAAGGCAGCGACGACAGGGAGTTTATCGCGCTCCTGGCCGAGGCGCTGGAGACGGGCTTGAGCAGGATAGCCGCGGACTTGGCCTTCGATCCGTCCGAACGGCTCTTGGTCTATGTACATGCAAGCCAGCAGCGCTTGCACTCGGCTTTAGGGGTGCTGGACGGGCCGGATTGGCTGCGCGCGGGCACGGTATGGGGCATCCTCCATATAGCGCCGCGGGCCTGCTTCGCCGATCTTGAGCCGGACAAGGCTGCCGTGCATGTACTGGCGCAGCTCGTGGTCACCATGCTCAATCCGGCCGCCCCCTACTGGCTACAGCAGGCGGTGGCCGTATGGGAAGGGGCTTGGCTGGAACCCGGGCGCGTAGCCAAGGTTCTGGCCGCAAGGCCCGCCGGCTTTGATCTAGCGCGCATGCGGGATGTCGCGGCTATATACCGGCGGTTCCGCGACGATGGCGGGTATGAATTAGCCTGGACCGTGGCCGAATTCGTGGTAGGCGAATTTGGAGTGGGCAGCCTTGCGCGCCTCGTTCGGGACCCGGATGATTTTGGCGGAATTTTCGCTTGCCCGGAATCCGAGTTCTGGTCGCGCTGGGAAGCCTACCTGGCAAAGCGCTATCCAGGCACGGAGCCGGCTTCAACAAGGAGCACTGAATGAGCGGCCATAGTCTACATAAGCGGAGCCGAGCGCTCCATCGACAAGGCCCTGGGCTACTCGTCCTGGCCGTGCTGGCCGCTGCATATGCGTTCCTGCCCTGCTGCTCCGGGCGCGCCCCGGTTTCGTCCTCGCCGCCAGACTCGGCAGAGCCGAACGCCGCGTCGTCGGCCGCCGCCCCAGAAGCCGCGCCTGCCTCCGAGCCGGCCGCCGCGCCGGCCATGGATCCGGCGCTTGCCGATCCCTTTACCCGGCGTTATTCCCTGGCGGAGCTGCAGGAAGACTTCAGGCAATTTCAGCATCTTGTCGAGTACTCCCATCCGAAACTTTACGCTGACCGGGCGGAAATCGCCGCCATGCTGGAGGCTGGCTACGGCCGGCTCGACGAGGGCATGACGGAGCTGAAATTTCTTCGGCTGCTGGCCCCTATCGTGTCCAGGTTGAACTGCGGGCATAGTTCCCTTTCCTTGTCCCGGCCCTACCAGGACAAGCTGGCCGCGGAGGGCCTATATTTCCCCTTGCTGCTGCGCTTCATAGGCGGGAAAGCCTGGGTGGTTGGAAACGGGCTCCATCCTGAAATACCGGCCGGGGCGGAACTCTTGTCTATCAACGGGCAGCCCATGGCCGCTATCGTCGCCAGGCTCTTAGGCAGCCTCAGCGCGGACGGCTTAAACCAGACCCGCAAGTACGCCTTTCTCAATGGCTGGTTCCGTTACAGCTATCAGAATTTTATCGACGAGCGCGGCGCTTACGATATCGCCTTTCGCAGTGAAGCCTCCCCGCTTACTCAGTACGCTTTCCTGACAGGGTTAAGCGACGAGGCGATTAGGCGGGCAAACCAGGCATACTTTTCCGCCTGGCAGGAGCGCTACGCTAAGCCGTATGAGGCCGCTTTTCAGGGCGGCTATGCCTGCCTGACCATGCGATCCTTTTATCCGCAAGGCAGTTATAGCCTTTCTGCTTATAAAAAATTTACGGACGATTTTTTCGCCCGGGTGAAGGCGGAAGGCATAGCTTCGGTACTACTGGACCTGCGCGATAATTCCGGGGGCGATCCTTACGTAGCGGCCCATTTGTTCAGCTACCTCGCTTCCGAGGCGCAGGCCTATTTCGCCGATTCCGCGCCAGGGTATTACCCGAGCCTCAAGCGCGTCGTGCCGCTGGCGGAACGGCGCTTCGAAGGCCGCCTCCTGATACTGATGAACGGCGACAGCTTCTCGACTACCGGGCATCTCCTGGCACTGCTGCGTTCCCAGGGCGTCGGCGCTTTCATAGGCGAGGAATCCGGCGGATCCTACGTCTGTTCCGACGCTTCCCAGACCTATACCCTAAGCCGCACGGGCTTGCGCTTCCGAGGCTCGACCATGGTATGGGAAGTGGCCGCCAAAGGCCTTGAGCCGGGCAGGGGCATCATGCCTGACCATCCCGTAGAGCCTAGCATAGCGGACTGGCTGTCCGGCCGCGATACGGTCATGGAATATGCCGTCAAGCTGGCCAAGCGGCCGTGAACGGGAGGGAAAGAATGATGAGGCAGAGTTCTCGTAAGCTTGTTTCCGCCATAGCTGCGTCCGGCTTTGCGATCGCGTTGGCCGCCTGCGAGGCGGAGCCGGCAGGCCAATTAGCCTATGCCAGCGATGTGGACGGCGACTTCGAAATTTGGCTCGTAAGCTTGGCCGGCGGCACGCCGCAGCGGCTTACGGATAATTCTGCCGCTGACCACTCGCCGGCCTGGTCGCCTGACGGCCGCTCCATAGCCTTCGTATCCGACCGGGACGGCAATGACGAAATTTATGCCATGGCCGCGGACGGCGGCGACCAGCGCCGGCTTACGGAAACGCCGACCTCCGCCGAGAGCTTTCCCTCATGGTCGCCGGACGGCAAGGCCATCAGTTTTGATTCCGACCGGGGCGGCAACTGGGATATTTACGTTATGGACGCGGAAGGTGGCGGACTGCACCGCCTGACGGACCACCCCGGCGAGGATTGGATAGGCCATTGGTCGCCGGACGGACGGCGGCTGGCTTTTGAATCGGGCCGCGACGGCAATTATGAAATCTATACGATGAGCGCCGACGGCAGCCTGCAGACCAGGCTTACTCATAACGGAAACTCCGACGGAGCTCCCAAATGGTCGCCCGACGGCAGGACTCTCGCCTTCTTTAGCGATCGCGGCGGGAGCATGGCGGTCTACGCTATGCTCGCCGACGGTAGCGCGGCGCGCAGGCTCAGCGATGCGTCGATGGAAGCTAGCTTTCCAGCCTGGTCGCCTGACGGCCGCTGGGTGGCATTCGCGACGGGCGGCGACGAGGGGAACGCCTTGCGGGCCCTGTCGATCGACGGAGGCGAGAGTCGGACGCTTGTCGACAACGGCGCGCGATGCTGGTCGCCCGCCTGGCGTCCTATGCCTGGTGGTGGATGAGTTCGCCGCAATTCTCCCCGGCGGGAACGGAGTTCTTCTTTTGCAAATATTTCCCTAATGGCCCGCATGAAGTCTGGATGTCAAGCCTGGAAAAAGGGGTTTGGAAGGAACCGGTCAAGGCCTGGTCAGCTCCCGAGCCCTGCCCCATCCCCCTGCCGGCAGGAAAAATCCTGGGGCAAGCGTTTCACGTCGCCGCCAATGGCAATGCGTATGTCACCGTGTTAAACGGATCGCTCAGCGGAGCACGAGACTGGGGCAGCGCGAAGCTGTGCGTAGCGCGGCTGGTCAAAGGCGTTTATTCTATGCCGGAAGAGCTCCCGGGGGCCATAAACACGGGAAGCGCAAGCGAGATGGTAAGCTGGGTAGCTTCCGATGAGAGCTTCCTCATATTCTCTTCCAGCAGGAAAGGCGGCAAGGGCCAGCACGACATCTATATAAGCGCCAGGAGTACCGGAGGAGCTTGGGGAGCGCCGGCCGCCATCAACCTCCTCAATACCTACGAGGAAGACAGCTGGCTTTGCCTGAGCCCCGATGGGGCCATAGCTTTTTTTACGACGGCCAGCCGCGGCGACCGCGGCTACGCGGCGTATTGGCTTGACGCGAAAGCTCTTGATTCTGTGCTTCCAAAAAGGCGCTAAGCGCGCCTCCGTGGAAATGGGCCTGGCCGGGGTATGCTGCCAAGGACGGCGCAAGAGGGCGACCTAAGCTAGAGGGCTTCCGACGCGATCGACATTTTTTCTTCGTCGATAGACTCTTCAAAAAGCACGATATCAGGCCGCAATAGCTCGCCGCAAAGGGGGCAGCCCGGCAATGCGGCATAGTATAGATTTGGGTCGTATGTGCTCTCAAAGTCGCACAGGAAATTTGAGCATCTAGTGTGGCTGATATTGCCGTGCAACTCGATCAGATGTGAACTGCCCGCCCTGCGATGTAAGCCGTCCACGTTTTGGGTGATAAGGGTGAAGCGCTGGCCTAGCCCTAAATACGCCTCGACTTCGGCAAGGGTTATATGCGAGATGTTGGGCTGGGCACGTTGGCAAGCGTTTCTTAGGTCGCTCATAAAGCCCCAAAAACCGGATGGATCTTCATTAATAATGTCGTGGCTGGAAAACTTGACTAAATCGCCTTCATTCCAATAGCCGTCAGTATCCCTATAGGTCCTAATTCCCGAA
>JBGSKZ010000646.1:0-4678 GCA_041741035.1 Treponematales bacterium | reverse complement strand
TTTGGGATAGCCCCTCTTGATGGCGAAGATGTAACTCACGACCATGAGGCCCACGCCCAGCATGACGCCGGGTATGAAGCCGCCTAAAAAGAGCCGGCCTACCGACACGCCGCCCGCGGCCAGCGCGTAGATGATCATATTATGGCTCGGCGGTATGATAACGCCTTGGCAGGCGCTCGTAACCGTTATGCCTACGGAGAAGTCGTCGTCGTAGCCCTTCTCCTTCATCATGGGTATGAGTATGGTGCCTATGGAAGATACGTCGGCCACCGCGGAGCCCGATATGCCGCCGAAGAACATGCTGGCCAGGCAATTTACCTGGGCTAAACCGCCACGCACCCTTCCTACGAGTAGGTTCGAAAAGAGTATGAGGCGGCGGGATATACCGCCCTGGCCCATCATCTCTCCCGCTATTATGAAGAAGGGTATAGCCAGTAGGCTAAAGGAACGCACGCCCTGCACCATCTGCTGCACGATAGCCATAAGGGGAATTTCCAAATATACCGCGGTGATGACCGAGGCAACGGCAAGGGAGAAGGTGATCGGTATCTGCAGAAGCAGCATGCCCACAAAGGAGCCTAATAGTAAGGCTATGGCAAGGCTTTGATCAGCCACGGGTACCTCCTACTACGTCCTTGAAGGACCCTATGCCGGCAAGGAAGTCGTCCACGGCCTTATCCTTCGTATCTACGCCGAAGATGTCCATAAGGGATTCATAGATCATGATAATGGCGCTTAAGGGCAATATGGCATAGAGCAGGCCCGCGGGCCACTGCGTGGCCGGCATAATTGACTGCATGGTAAAGCCCACGAGTTTCCAGCCATGTACGAGCATGGCGAGGGCTATAGTAAGAATGGCAAGGCTCTTAAGCACGGCGAAAGCCTTCTTAAACCCCGCCGACTGCTTAGACTCGGGCCAAAGCGCTATGTTTATATGCAAATTCTGTTTAACGCCTAGGCTCATGGCTATGAATATGAACCATACCGCCAGAAGCAAGGCTACTTCCTCAGACCACATCAGGCCGCTATTGAACACGTAGCGCAACACCACGTTGGCAAAGATGATCAGCACCATGGCTACCATCATAAACTTAGCTATATACACTAAGAAAATATGTACAAGATTAAAAAAAGTGATAATGCCGTTTTTCATGGCAGCGCCTTCCGCTAAAGATAGACTCCGATGCCGCTCTGGCGCGTCACCGGAGTCCGGGATGGAAAAGAGTACGCTTACTGCACTTCGCTTATGCGCTTGACGAGGTACTGCACGGCCGCGGGCTGCTTGTCATAGAGGCCCTTCATGGCCGCTTGCCAGGGTCCCTTGTCGGCGATAACGGTAATCATGGAGCCGCCGGCCTTCACCTTGGCTTCTGACGCCTTCTCGCGGGCCGCCCACAGTTCGCGCTGGTAGGGTATGGCGTCGAGGGCTGCCTGCTTGATCATATCCTGGTCGGCCTGGGAAAGCTTGGACAGGGATATCTTAGAGCCTATGATGATTTCCGGCACGCGGGTGTGCTCGTCAACGGTGTAATACTTGGCTACTTCGAAATGGCTGGTGGACTCATAGCTGGGCCAGTTGTTCTCGGCGCCGTCTATAACGCCCGTCTGGAGGCCGGAGTACACTTCGCCGTAGGGCATCGGCGTGGCTACGGCGCCAAGGCCAGATACCATGCCTACCATGAGTTCGCTTTCCTGGACGCGTATCTTAAGGCCGGCGAGGTCGGAGGGCTTGGATACGGGGCGCTTGGAGTTGTAGAAATTGCGGGCGCCGGGCTCGAACCAGCCTATGCCTACGAAGCCTGAGGGCTCAAGCGAGGCAAAGAGTTCCTTGCCGATGGGGCCTAAGAGCACCTTCCACATATGGTCTTCGGAGCGGTAGAGGTAGGGAAGCTGCAGGGCGTTGAATACCGGCACGAAAGCCGCGAGGGGGGATACGCTTACGCGGGTAAAGTCTATGGCGCCGAACTGTACCTGCTCGATAACGGCCTTTTCCTGGCCGAGTTGCGAGCCGGGGTATACTTCTATGATGATGCGGCCGCCAGAGCGCTCTTTCACGAGTTCGGCGAATTTCATGTCGCCCAGGGTGGTGGGGTAATCGGCTGGATGGGTCTCGGCGAGGCGCAGCACTATGGGCTTAACGTCTCCGGCCGGAGCGGCTTCCTTCTCGCCTGCGGCAAAGGCCATCGAGGCTGCCGCGAGCAGCACCATGACGAACAATACTAGCTTCTTGGCTTTCATCTCTTCCTCCTAAAACAATCGGTGATAATCCATTACAGCGTTCAGGATAAGCCCCATATCAAAATCGCGGAGAAAGAAAATTTTGCGTAGTCTTGGATTTTTTTGCCTATACGGCCCGAAAATCGACCGGGCTTACGCCCTCGTATTTGCGAAACACGCGTGAGAAGTACGCTTGGTCATTGAAGCCTACCATGGCGCATACTTCCTTTACCCGATACTGCCCGCTACGGAGAAGGTCCTTGGCTGCCGCGATACGCAGGCGGCAAAACACGCGCACGAAGGTATCGCCGCCCTGCCTACTGAACAAGCGGCTTAGGTGCGAAGGGGCGCTGCCAACCGCTAGGGCCACGTCCGCCAGCGAAAGATTCTCGGCCAGATGCGCGTGCATATAGGCAAGGGCCCGCTCCACCGTAGCGCTGCCATGGCGGTTTATGCCTATGCCGTCTTTAGCGGCGCCGCCAGGGGCAAGGAGCGCTAGGGGATTATCTACCCTGGCAAGGGCAAGAGCGTCGCGAGCCGACATAAAGGGAAAGCCGACCTCCCCTTCGCCAAGGTAGCACGCGCCTATGAGTACGCGCTGGCGCAGGCTTGCGTACGCGTCGCCTGTAAATTGGTCCAGGGCTTGTTTGATGGCTAGAGGATGCTCGACGGCTGATACCTTCACCGCGGATGCGCACCACAGTTCCGTGTCCCCCTGCTCAAAGAGGCTGTGCCAGCCCAAGGAGGAAAAGCGGCGTTCGGCCAGGTCTTTTACCCGCTTAAGCGCAAGACTTCGGCCGGCTGCATCCAGTTTAGCGCCTGCGCTGAGCCGCAGCGCGAGGGCGAGCAGGCCATAGCCTTTAAGGCCCCGGAGGCTAAAATAGGACCACAAGCGCCCGACGTCCATGGCGCTTGACCCCAGATCAGCGCGAAGCTCCTCCTCTAGGAGCGCCAACGCCTGCTGCCCATCCCTATCGCTGCGCTTGCCCGCGGCGCTGGTAAGCCTCTTTTCCTCGATGCGGCTAAGCACGCGCCGGGCGGTATCGAGCACTTCTTTTTCCGAAGCCGGCTTTACAAGGTACTCATCGACCCCTAAGCGCAAGGCTTCCCGCGCGTAGTCAAAATGATCAAAGGCGGTAATGAAAACCACATGTATATCGGGGCATAGCTTCTTAAGCTCGTGGGCAGCCTTGAGCCCATCCATACCCGGCATACGGATATCCAGGAACGCTAGGTCAATAGTTGCGCTCCGAGCCTGATGTAGAGCCTGCCTACCGTTAGCAGCTTCCAGCAAGTCCAGCTCATAGCCTTCCAGCGTGGCGAGCATACGGTTTAGCGCGCGGCGCTCTAGTTCTTCGTCGTCCGCTATAAGTATGCGCGCTCTCAAGAGCCGGCCTCCGCCGCTGCTTCTACGGGCAGGGAAATATGCACCTGCGTGCCAACGCCTACTGTGCTCTTTATCGCCAGATGCGCAGCCGCGCCGTAGCGCAGTTCGAGACGCTTACGAACGTTAGCTATGCCTATTCCCTCAAGGGCCTCGACCTTCGCGGCGTCTTCCGTAACGGCCATACGCCTTTTTACCGGCGAAGGCATACCTACGCCCGTATCCACGATATTCAAGATAAGGCGTCCGCCTTTTTTGTGGGCCTCGATGCTCACGCTGCCGCCTTCTTCGCGCGGCTCTATGCCGTGCCGCACCGCGTTCTCGACGAAGGGCTGAATACTGAAACGGGGTATAAGCGCAGCCTTTGCCGCGTTTTGAGCGCTTATGGTCCAGCTGAGCCTCTTGCCGAAACGGAGGGCCTGGAAGGACAGGTATTCCTCGACTATGCCCAATTCGGCCTCCACGCGTACCATGGATTCAGGCGCTCCCAGGGCGTAGCGAAAGAGCCGCCCTAAAGCGAGGGATAGGCCCTCAGTCTCTTTCGCGCCTTCAAACAAGGCCATGCGGGCTATGGTATTGAGGGCGTTAAAGAGGAAATGCGGCTGTATCTGATCCTGCAAGCTTATGAACTGGGCCTCGCGGAGCGCCCGCTCCTTCTCCATGAGCTCGCGCTCCTCTTCCCGCAAACGCTTCTCAAGCTCGGCCTTGCCTTTCAAGTCCGTAAGCATGGAGGCTATGCTCTTGTTCATGATATTGAAGGAGCGCGCCAGCACCTCCACCTCGTCGCCGGTAGGCGCGTGCACTTCGGGCACGTCCAGCTCCCCCGCCGCTATGCGCTCCGAGGCATGGGCTAGGGTGCGTATGGGATTAGCAACCGACTTGGAAAAAGCCGCCGCCGCCATGCCGAAGAGCGCGACGAAAAGCACGAGGCCGCTAATCGTGAGCCTGCGTATCCTGCTTATGCGCTGGATGAGCAGCTGATAGCGGGCTTCTCCATAGTTCATGGCTTCGGATAAAAGGGAAGACAGATAGGCGTCCATATAGCCGAAAATGCGGCCCGCGTGGGCCAGGTCGATA
>JBGSKZ010000645.1:0-3763 GCA_041741035.1 Treponematales bacterium | reverse complement strand
TTTGGGATAGCCCCTCTTGATGGCGAAGATGTAACTCACGACCATGAGGCCCACGCCCAGCATGACGCCGGGTATGAAGCCGCCTAAAAAGAGCCGGCCTACCGACACGCCGCCCGCGGCCAGCGCGTAGATGATCATATTGTGGCTCGGCGGTATGATAACGCCCTGACAGGCGCTCGTTACCGTTATGCCCACGGAGAAGTCGTCGTCGTAGCCCTTCTCCTTCATCATGGGTATGAGTATGGTGCCTATGGACGATACGTCGGCCACCGCGGAGCCCGATATGCCGCCGAAGAACATGCTGGCCAGGCAATTTACCTGGGCGAGGCCGCCGCGCACCCTGCCTACGAGCAGGTTCGAGAAGAGTATGAGCCGGCGCGATATACCGCCCTGGCCCATCATCTCGCCCGCTATAATGAAGAAGGGTATGGCCAGGAGGCTGAAGGAGCGTACGCCCTGCACCATTTGCTGCACTATGGCCATGAGGGGTATATCCAAATATACCGCGGTGATGACCGAGGCAACGGCAAGCGAGAAGGTAATCGGTACCTGCAGGAGCAGCATGCCCACGAAGGAGCCCAAGAGCAGCGCTATGGCAATGCTTTGATCAGCCACGTTTACCTCCCACTACGTCCTTGAGCGACCCTTTGCCGGCGAGGAAGTCGTCCACGGCCTTATCCTTCGTATCCACGCCGAATATATCCATGAGGGACTCGTATATCATGATGACGGCGCTTAAGGGCAATATGGCGTAGAGCAGGCCTGCGGGCCATTGCGTGGCCGGCATGATGGATTGCATGGTGAAGCCCACGAGCTTCCAGCCATGCACCAGCATCGCAAGCGCTATGGTAAGGATGGCAAGGCTCTTAAGCGCGGAGAATGCCTTCTTAAACCCCGCCGACTGCTTAGACTCGGGCCAAAGCGCGATATTTATATGCAAATTCTGTTTAACGCCCAGGCTCATGGCTATGAATATGAACCATACCGCCAGAAGCAGGGCTACTTCCTCGGACCACATAATGCCGCTATTGAATACATAGCGCAGCACGACGTTGGCGAAGATGATCAGCACCATGGCTATCATCATAAGCTTGGCTATATACACTAAAGCTATATGCACGAGATTAAAAAAAGTGATAATGCCGTTCTTCATGGCAGCGCCTTCCGCTAACGATAAGCTCAGGCGTCGCGCGTGCGCGCCGCCTGAGCCTTGAAATTAATCGAGTATGCTTACTGCACTTCGCTTATGCGCTTGACCAGATACTGTACCGCTGAGGGCTGCTTGTCGTAGAGGCCCTTCATGGCCGCTTGCCAGGGTCCCTTGTCGGCTATGACGGTGACCATGGCGCCTCCGGCCTTTACCTTAGCTTCCGAGGCCTTCTCGCGGGCCGCCCAGAGCTCGCGCTGGTAGGGTATGGCGTCGAGGGCCGCCTGCTTGATCATATCCTGGTCGGCCTGGGAAAGCTTGGACAGGGATATCTTGGAGCCTATGATGATTTCGGGCACGCGGGTGTGCTCGTCTACGGTGTAGTACTTGGCTACTTCGAAGTGGCTGGTGGACTCATAGCTGGGCCAGTTGTTCTCGGCGCCGTCTATGACGCCAGTCTGGAGGCCGGAGTACACTTCGCCATAGGCCATGGGGGTGGCCACCGCGCCGAGGCCCGATACCATGCCTACCATGAGTTCGCTCTCCTGGACGCGTATCTTAAGGCCGGCGAGGTCGGAGGGCTGGGATACGGGGCGTTTGGAATTGTAGAAGTTGCGGGCGCCGGGCTCGAACCAGCCTATGCCCACGAAGCCGGAAGGCTCGAGGGAAGCGAAGAGCTCCTTGCCTATGGGGCCTAAGAGCACCTTCCACATGTGGTCCTCAGAGCGGTAGAGGTAGGGAAGCTGGAGGGCGTTGAATACTGGCACGAAGGACGCGAGCGGGGATATGCTTACGCGGGTAAAGTCTATGGCGCCGAACTGCACCTGCTCTATGACGGCTTTTTCCTGGCCGAGCTGCGAGCCGGGGTAGACTTCAATGGTAATGCGGCCACCCGAGCGCTCTTTCACGAGCTCGGCGAATTTCATGTCTCCCAGGGTGGTGGGGTAATCGGCGGGATGGGTCTCGGCGAGGCGCAGCACTACAGGAGCAGATACGGCCGCTACAGCTGGTTCGGCTTTTTTCTGACAGCCCATCGAGGCCGCAACGAGCAGCACCATGGCGAACAGAACCATGTTCTTGACTTTCATCTCTTCCTCCTAAATAAACGGTGATAATATTCTGCAGTACCCAGGATAAGCCCCGAATAAAAACAGCGGAGAAGGAAATATTTGCGTAGTCTTGGATTTTTTTGCTTAGCCCGCGCGAAAGTCGACGGGGCTTAGCCCTTCGTATTTGCGGAATACGCGGGAGAAATAGGCCTGGTCATTGAAGCCTACCATGGCGCACACTTCCTTTACCCGATACTGCCCGCTGCGCAAGAGGTCCTTGGCCGCCGCTATGCGCAGGCGGCAGAATACGCGTACGAAGGTGTCGCCTCCCTGCCTGCTGAACAAGCGGCTTAGGTGCGAAGGGGCGCTGCCCACCGCCTGGGCCACGTCCGCCAGGGACAGGTTCTCGGCCAGATGGGCGTGCATATAGGCAAGGGCGCGCTCCACCGTGGCGCCGCCATGGCGGTTTATGCCTATGCCATCCTCGGCGCCGCCGCCTGGGGCTAGCAGCGCTAAGGGCCTGTCTGCCCGGACGAGGGCGAGAGCGTCGCGCGCAGACACGAAGGGGTAGCCGCCCTCCCCTTCGCCCAGATAGCACGCGCCTATGAGCACGCGATAGCCCAGGCTCGCGTAGGCGTCTACTCCGAGCAGGTCCAGGGTACTCTTTATGGAGGATCCCAGGCCATCAGTCCCCAGGGGCAGGGCGGAGGCGCAGCATAATTCCGCCTCTCCCTCCTCGAAGAGGCTGTGCCAGCCGACGGCCGCGAAGCGGCGCTCGGCCAGATCCTTAACCCGCCTGAGGGCCAGCCTGCGGGCGGCCGTATCCGCCTTTGCGCCGGCGCCGGGCCGAAGCACGAGGGCGAGCAGGGAAAATCGCCCTAAGCCCTTAAGGCCGAAAAAAGACCGCAGACGGCCGGAGTCCATGGCGCTTGAACCCAAATCGGCGCGGAGCTCTTCCTCGAGGAGGGCTAAGGCCTGTACCCCGTCCCTGCCGCTGCGCAGCCCCGCCGCGCTGGCTAGCCTCTTTTCCTCTATGCGCGCGAGCACGCGCCTGGCCGTGGCCAATACGTCCTCCGCCGAGGCAGGCTTGACGAGGTATTCGTCCACGCCGAGCCGCAGGGCCTCCCTCGCGTAATCAAAATGGTCGAAGGCCGTGACGAATACCACGTGCATATCGGGGCAAAGCTTTTTAAGCTCATGCGCGGCCTTGAGCCCGTCCATGCCCGGCATGCGTATGTCCAGGAAGGCCAGATCCACGGGATCGCTTTCCGCCAGCCCTAGCGCCTGCCTGCCGTTCGCGGCTTCTAGGAATTCCAGCTCATAGCCTTCCAGGGTGGCGAGCATGCTCCGTAAGGCCCGGCGCTCGAGCTCTTCGTCGTCCGCTATGAGTATGCGCAGGCTCAAGAGCCGGCCTCCGTAGCCTCTTCCACAGGCAGGGATATGTGTACCTGCGTGCCTACGCCGGCCTCGCTCTTTATAGCTAAATGCGCCGCGGCGCCATAGCGCAGCTCAAGGCGCTTCCGCACGTTGGCTATGCCTATGCCTTCGGGAGCCTCGTCCGCCGCGC
>JBGSKZ010000644.1:0-2512 GCA_041741035.1 Treponematales bacterium | reverse complement strand
GGCGAGGGCGTCTTCGCCCCTGCCCGGGAGCAAGTCGTTTACGAGGCCGTCGAAGCGCTCGTCGGCCCGCAGGGAGCCCTGCGCCGCCCAGGAGCTTATCAGGGCGCCGCCGAGCACGCGGCGCGCGTTCGGGTGCCTCCGCTTGAGGTAGCCGAGCATAGCGAAGGCAGGCAAAGCCTGGCTCAGGTAGTTCAGGGACAGCCCTATCATAGGGACTTGCAGGCGTTCAGGGTCGGAGGAGCCTAACACTTCCAGCTCCTCGTCGATGCGCCGGCTGAACAGCGGGTAGTAAACGCTTTCCCCGAACGCGGCCGCGGCGGCAAGGAGGTCGGCCCGGCGCAGGGGGGACCTGCCGGTTTCGGCATAATTGGCAAGACCCGCCTCCGCTCCGAACGGAGCGCTCAAAGCCTTGAGCGCCCGGTTCAGGTCGAGCACCGCCCTGTCGTAGCGAGAAGCTATCTGGCCGTCCGGCGGCAGCCGGTACGCCGCGCTATCCCGCAGGGCGGCGAGCGCGCTCGGCCTGCGCTTAAGAGCGCCCCGGGTCCAAAGCCCAACCGCGCCGCCGGCCCCCGCGAGCAGCCCGGGAGGCGGCTCAAGGGCCAGGAGGTATTCCAGGGCTTCTTGGGTAAGGTCGAGTAGGCGCGCGCTTAGGCCGCGGGCCTTGAGGAAGGCGGAAAGCCTGGCTATACCGAGGGGCGCTTCGCTGCTGCGCGCAGCCGGCGGATAGATCAGCAGCATGTAAGGGGCATACTATACGCTGGCCGCGCCCCGCGTCTATCATAGCGGGGTGAGCAAACGTATTATCGAGGCTAGGGTGGCGCCGTCAGGCTCAGGCGAAAGCCTCCTAAGCTATCTCTGCGGCCGCTTTTCCTACCTCCTGAAGGAACAATGGCTTTCCTGTATCGAGGATGGCAGCCTGCTCCTCAATGGCGAGCGCGCCGGCCCCGCCCGCGCTCTCGCCGCGGGAGACCGGCTGAGTTTCTCTCCGCCTTCGCTTCGAGAGCCGCCGGTTCCCCTCCGCTACGGGCGGGCGTACGAAGACGAGGACTACCTTATCGTGGATAAGCCTCCGCTCCTGCCCGTTCACCCGAGCGGCATTTATTTCGAGCACAGCCTCTGGAGCCTCCTGCGCAAGGATGGCGGGGATATCCATATAATCACGAGGCTCGACCGGGAAACCTCCGGCCTCGTGCTCGTGGCGAAAAGCGCGGCCGCGGCCCGGCGCGCGCAGGAAGCGCAAACGTCGCGCGCGCTCGAAAAGCGCTACCTTGCCGTTACGCACGGGGCTTTTCCGTCGGCTATCCAGCAGGCCGAGGGCTGGCTTTCCAGCGACGGGGGCAGCCAGGTAAGGAAAAAGCGCCGCTATAGCGCGGAACGGCCCGCCATCGCGGAGAACCAAAGCGGGGCGCCAGGCGGCGAGGCCGGCCCCGCGAAAGGCTGCAGGCGGGAGCCGCCCGTCGAGAGCTGCGCTACGATCTTCAATGCCCTAGGCGCTTGGCAGGCGGACGACGGGCCGCGCAGCCTCGTGGAGGCAAGGCTCCTAACGGGGCGCACGCATCAGATACGCGCCACTGTGCTCGCGCTCGGCTACCCCATTCTGGGCGACAAACTCTATGGCCTGGACGAAAGTTGTTTCCTCCGCTTCATAGCCGGTACGCTCGATGAGGACGACGAGCGGCGCCTCGTCCTGCCCTATCAGGCCCTGCATTGCGCCTTCTTGTCCTTGAGCGCCGGTGACGGCCGCTCTATACGCGTAGAGGCTCCGCCTCCCTGGCCGTCCTCCTTAGGCCACGGGGAGGCTAAGCTTACTTGAGCCTTCCCGCAATGGGGGCGCTGCGCGCGTGCCCACTGCCATTAATCACTTCGCTCCCGCCATGCTGGCTTAATCGCCTTTTTATCCAACCAAAGGTCATTATAGCCGTATAGTAGGGTATATGGAAAAAGGCGACGAAGCGTATGGCGCTTCATGGAGCGCATGGCGGCTTAAGGCGGCGGCCTACGCGCGCGCTTTCGGCGTTTTCAGCCCGGAGGAGCGCTTTGAAATCGCGGACGAGGCTATAGCTAAGGCCTATGCCGCCCTGGCCCGTTACGACGCGAGCCGCGACTTCTCGCCATGGTTCTTCGCCATCGTCCGCAGGCTCTGCCTTGACGCGATAAAAAGAAAGCGCGAGCCGCGCCTTACGCCCGAGAGGCTTGAGGCTGAGCCGTCCCGTTCGCCCTCGGCGGAGGAAGCGGCCATGGCCGGCGAGGAGCTTGAATTCATACGGGCTTTCGTGTCAGCCCTACCCCGGGCCGACAAGGAGCTTAGCAGCCTAGTGTTCGGCCGTGACCTGAGCCTACGCGAGGCTGCCGCGGTACTCGGCAGGCCGGAGGGCACGCTTAAATGGCGGCTCCATTTGATACGGAAGGCATTGCGGAAAGCATGGGAGCGTGCGTATGGCCGGGACTAAACTAGGTAATTCTGACGCCGACGCGCTCTTGCGCGCTTTTTACCGCGAAGAATTCAGGGATG
>JBGSKZ010000643.1:0-3188 GCA_041741035.1 Treponematales bacterium | reverse complement strand
GAGGCGCGGGCTTCCCCGGAAGCCCCGCGGCCACTGCGCGCGCCTGCCGCGAAAGCGGGCCAGGCCGCGCCCGTCGCATGAAAGGAGCTTGCTATGACCAACGAAAGCGTCGAGGCCGCCATGAAGCTGCGCCTCGATTTTAACGAATTGCCCCCCTATCCCGCCTTCGATCCCGCCTACCGCAGGGCTCCCAAACGCGAATCGCGCCTGAGCGCCGAGCAGGAAGCGCTGGCTCTCCGCAACGCCCTGCGCTACATACCCGAGCGCTTCCACGAGGCGCTGGCCCCCGAGTTCCTGTCCGAGTTGCGGAGCCGCGGCCGCATATACGGCTATCGCTTCCGCCCCGCCGGCGCCATCAAGGCCCTGCCCGTGGACTCTTACCGGGGAGCCTGCCTCGAGGGCAAGGCCTTCCAGCTGATGATAGACAATAACCTTGACTTCGACATAGCGCTGTACCCTTACGAGCTGGTCACCTATGGCGAGACCGGCCAGGTATGCCAGAACTGGATGCAGTACAGGCTGCTTAAGGCTTACCTGGAGGCCCTGGACCACGGCAACACCCTAGTCGTTGAGAGCGGCCATCCGCTGGGCCTCTTCAAGAGCCATGCCCTCGCCCCGCGCGTCATCATAACGAACGGGCTTATGATAGGCATGTTCGACAACCTGAAGGATTTCAACCACGCGGCGGCGCTCGGCGTGGCCAACTACGGGCAAATGACCGCGGGCGGCTGGATGTACATAGGGCCGCAGGGCATCGTGCACGGTACCTACAATACCCTCCTGAACGCCGGCCGCCTTAAGCTGGGCGTGCCCGCGGACGGGGATTTGCGGGGCAAGCTCTTCGTATCCTCTGGCTTGGGGGGCATGTCCGGCGCCCAGGGCAAGGCGGCCATTATAGCGGGCGCCGTATCAATCATAGCCGAGGTCGATCCGAGCAGGGTACAGACGCGCTACGGGCAGGGCTGGGTGTCCTGCGTGGAAACGAGCGTGGAGGGGGCCTTTACCCGGGCCGCCCGAGCCCAAGCCTCCGGAGAGGCCATCGCCATAGCCTATGAGGGCAACGTGGTCGAGCTCCTGGAGCATGCGCTGGCTAAGGGGCTGCGCATAGACCTGCTGTCCGACCAGACGAGCTGCCACGCCGCTTATGAGGGCGGCTACTGCCCGGCGGGCACGGGCTTCGCCGAGCGTACCCGCCTGCTCAAGGACGACCCCGAGGGCTTTAAGCGGCTCGTCGACGCGGGACTGCTCCGCCACTTCAAGGCCATCAAGGGCCTGGCCGCGGCGGGCACCTACTTCTTCGATTACGGCAACAGCTTCTTGAAGGCGGTATACGACGCCGGCGCGAAGGACGTGTCCAAGAACGGGGTCGACGAGAAGGACGGCTTCGTCTTTCCCAGCTACGTGGAGGACATCCTGGGGCCTGAACTCTTCGATTACGGCTACGGCCCCTTCCGCTGGGTATGCCTATCGGGCAGGGACGACGACCTGCGCAAAACCGACCGCGCGGCCATGGAGTGCATAGACCCGGCGCGCCGCGGCCAGGACAGGGACAATTGGGCCTGGATACGGGACGCGGAGAAGAACCGCCTCGTGGTGGGCTCCAAGGCGCGCATACTCTATCAGGACGCCATGGGCCGCACGAAGATAGCGCTCAAATTCAACGATATGGTGCGCAAGGGCGAGGTTGGCCCCATCATGCTCGGGCGCGACCATCACGATTGCGGCGGCACCGACAGCCCCTTCCGGGAAACGAGCAATATCCGGGACGGCTCCAACGTGATGGCGGACATGGCCGTGCAGAATTTCGCCGGCGACGCTGCCCGCGGCATGAGCCTCATAGCCCTGCACAACGGCGGCGGCGTAGGCATAGGCAAGTCCGTGAACGGCGGCTTCGGCATGGTATTGGACGGCTCCGAACGCGTGGACGCGGTGCTGGGCATGGCCATGCCCTGGGACGTCATGGGCGGAGTAGCGAGAAGGGCCTGGGCGCGCAACGAGCACGCTATAGAAACCTGCGTCGAGTACAACGAGCGTTACGCCGACTATGGCCACGTAACCCTGCCCTATACGGTCGATGACGGTCTCGTGCTTCGCAGCCTTTCCTCCAGCTGAGCGCGCGCCCGGCTCCGGCTTGGCGTATGCCCGGCTTAAGCCGGGCGTATTTATATAGCTAAAATCGCATATTTTCTCTTCCCCTCCCTATTCTTTTCAGCATGAAACTATTATTTTTTCTTGACGACGGGCCGGAACGCTGAGCGCCGGCCCCTATTTCATCAAGGGGGTTCTATGATTAAGCGGTATTCCTATATAACCATAATTGGCGGCGCTTTAGCGCTTTCCCTTAGCCTGGCATCCTGCGGCAGCGCCGACGCGGTAGCCGCGGCCACGGTATGGGAAGGGGCTTCGGCCCAGGAAACCATAGCGGTAGAGTATATAACGGTAAGCAGGGGTCCCCTGATCGAGGATATACGCGCATCCGGCGTCGTGGCCGGCGCGCGCGAGGCCTTCATCGTATCCGAGACCCAGGGCATCGTGAAGTCCGTGGAATTCGGCCTGGGCGACGCGGTAAAGGAGGGCCAGGACCTCCTGCGCGTGGACGATCGCATATCGGCCCTGAACCTGAACCGGGCCAAGGAGCAGTACGAGGCGGCCCGCCTTGAGCTCGAGGCCACCGAGCGGCTGTCCGCCGCCGGCAAGAGCTCTCCCGCCGACCTTACCCGTGCCCGCGGCAACGAGAGCGGCGCCAAGGCCCAATACGAAACGGCCCTGAAAGCCTTCAATGACACCAGGATAAAGTCGCCCATATCCGGCGTGATAGCCTTCAAGGACGATATAGCCACCGTCGGCGCCAGCGTGGGGCCGGGAGCCCGCGTAGCCCGCGTGGTGGATACCTCATCCTTCAGGCTTACCGTTGGCGTGGGAGAGCGGGAAGTCGGCCTTATAGAAAATGGCGCTAAGGCCTTCGTGTCCGTGCCCGCCGCCCTCGGCGAGGAAGTGATAGAAGGTACGGTGGCTGCCATAGCCGCCGGCTCCGATCCCGCCACCGGCAGCTTCCCCGTGGTCATATCGTTCAGGAACGGCTTTAGCGGCAGGGTTAAGTCCGGCATGTCGGCCAGCGTGACGATAAAGGCCCGCGCCGGCGAGCCCGCCATCGTGGTGCCCAGCGCGGCCCTCGTGCGAGATCGGAA
>JBGSKZ010000642.1:0-1627 GCA_041741035.1 Treponematales bacterium | reverse complement strand
CTCTACGCGGCCGCCCCAAGGGCTCCGCGCGGCACGGCCCTCTTCGTCCACGGCTACATGGCGTCCGTGGCCAGTTCCGGCCCCGCTATCAAAGCCTTGCTCAACGACGGCTGGCTGGTCGTGGCCCTTGACCTACCGGGACACGGCAAGTCGGGCGGGGCGCATCTGGATATTGGCGACTTTTCCGAATACGGGGCCGTCGTTCGCTTAGTAGCCGATGCCCTGGCCGGGGCTCCCAGTCCTTTGGTATTAGTAGGGCATAGCCTTGGTGCGGCTTCTATACTGTTGGCCCTGGAAGGCATGACAGCTAGGCCGGAAGCCATAGCGCTCGTCGCTCCGCTCCTTCGTATACGGGCTCACGGCTTGGCTTCGTTTGGAAAGGCTCTTGTCTGGCCTTTTACCAAGACTTTGCCCGGCGGCGCTACTGTGCGCTGGTTTGACGCGTATAGGGCATGGCAACGCGGCGACCCGGCCCCTGCCCTGAATGAGGCGCTTGCCAAAGGCACGCGCGTAGGCTTCGTGCTCTGCGGCGGCGATGAGGCGGTGTCTAATGCCGCTGTTACGAAGCTTGTAAAAAAGTCGCCCGGCTCAACGCTCGCGGCCTTAAGCGCTATGAGCCATTGGGAGATCGATAAGGCCGAGCCCGACCCGCGTCTTTGGGAAGCGATCCTGGCAATGCTGAATTGATAGCTTATATCAATCAAAACTAATAAAACTATAAGGGGACCGCGGTGAAAAAAACCGTAATTATTCTGGCTTCCTTCCTGCTTTTGGCTGGGTTTGCCTCGTATGCCCAGGAGTTCGCCTACGATTCCCCCTATGTGCTCGAGCTGAGGCACGAGTACCTTAGGGCGGGCAAGATATTCCCTTATTCCAGCTTCCCTATAACGATTAAACAATTGAATGCAGCCGCCGATCGCATAGGCTACACGCTTGCCTTCGAGAGTCAGGCCGACGTTGACGGCATACGCTATCTGTTTTTCCTGGATACCTTCCTAGACGCGAATTTAAGCGCTAACGCAAGCCTCATTGAGCCGCTCGCGCCGCGCGATGGCATAGATATTCAACGCGCCTGGTACCAGAGGGCGCCGTTCCTGCGGGCCGGGGCATCCATTTCCGGTGAGTCGGGCCTCATGGTGGCTCTGGAGTTCGAGGGTCGCAAGGAATGGCGGGAGGATTGGTTTAATACCTGGAATCTGCCCAAGGACGGCGGCGAGGGACAAGGCCTCCTTTTCGATAACCAGATACTCTCCCGCGGCGTGCTTTCGTGGCAGGGCGACGATGTGCGGCTCAGCTTGGGCAGGGAGCCTATGCACATAGGGCCCGCCGGCGTGCTCGGCCTCTATCCTTCCTCGCGCCTGCCCTATCTTGATGCCCTCCGCCTCGACGGTAGGATAGGGCGGCTGCAATTCGATTGGCTCTTCGGCGGCTTCTACCCCATAGAATCCTGGGAGGCGGAAAGCATCGGCGGGGGCCTGTTCGATAATGACGTGATAAAGGCCGACGAGCTTTGGAACGGATCAAGCCCCACGCCCGTTTTCTTCGGGATACACCGGCTGCAGTACCTCGGGGAGCGCTTCAGGTTCAGCGTTGGCGAGCAGATCTTCTTCGCGCGCAACCCCATGTA
>JBGSKZ010000641.1:0-6983 GCA_041741035.1 Treponematales bacterium | reverse complement strand
GGGGCTGGCGCGTCATAGCGCCCTGCACTACGCAAGCGCCCTGCCCCGCTCTGGCCGCCGGAGCCTCACACAGCTGCCATGACGAGGCGGCCTGGGACCTGCCCGCCTTCGTGGAGGCCCTGGCCAAAGTAGCCGGCCTGGACCGCACACTCATAAAGATGAGCTGGTTCGCCCTGCGGCCGCCCGGGACACTACCCTCCGCCGGAGGCCATTCGGCGGAGGAAGCCGGACGGCAGGCGCTCTACCGCGTCGTGTCCGAATCCATGCTCAATAAAGCCGGCCGGGTGCGCAGGCTCATTTGCGGCCCCGGAGGGCGCTTCCCCCTGTCCGCCAAGCAGGGAGACCGGAACGCGGAGGCGGCGGGCTTCTTTGCCCTCGGGCGCTACGGGCTTATAGGCGTGGAGAAGCCCGAGCAGCGCGAGGGGGGTTGGGGCGTAGCCGCCGATACGCGTATTCATGTTGCCCAAAGCCCGGAGCCCGGGCTAGTATAGCTACATGGCCATACGCGTCGCGTCCTTCATAGGCTGGTCCAATACCGGCAAGACCGGCTTCATAGAGGCCTGTCTGCGGGAACTCACGCGGCGCGGCATTAGCGCCGGCGCGGTAAAGTTCGTCCATCACGGGGGCAGCTTCAACCTGCCCGGCAAGGACACGAGCCGCTTCTTCGAGGCCGGCGCCGGAACGGCCCTAGCTACGGACGGCGAACTCGTGGCCATACGGCGCCCACCCGAGGCCTGGGACCAAGCGGCCCTCGAGCGGCTCTTCCCGGAAGCGCGCGTTGCCCTGCTTGAGGGCAGGATCATAGAAGGCGCCTACCGGCTGCTCGTGGGCGGCCCGGCCGCGAGCGAGGCCGAGCTTAAGCGCCCCCTGGCCGGCTTCGACGCGCTTATCACGGATAATGCGGACCTGGCGGCCATAGCCGCGGCTCAGGGCCTTGAGCATTTCGGCACGGCGGATATAGCGCCCTGCATAGACACCATACTTGGAGGAACGGCCATGGAAGACAGAACGCTCACCATACTCAACGACGGACAGGAAGTGCCTTTGAACCCCTTCGTCAAGGAAACCTTCGAAAACGTCATACTCGGGCTCTTCAAGACCCTTAAAAAGGTGAACCCCGACGGAAGCATAGTCATAACTATAGGACCGGAAAAGCGCTAGACTATTACGCATACGCTTGAAAGCGCGGTAGTTTTCCGTATATAGTGTCCGCCGGAGTACAAGATATGAAGCTCGAACGCATGCGCAACATAGGCATCATGGCGCATATAGACGCCGGCAAGACAACCACGACGGAACGCATACTCTACTATTCGGGTAAAACCTATAAGATAGGCGAGGTCGACGACGGCGACGCCGTCATGGACTGGATGGAGCAGGAGCAGGAACGCGGCATAACCATACAGAGCGCCGCCACCACCACCTACTGGAAAGACCATCAGATCAATATCATCGATACCCCCGGCCACGTGGACTTTACCGCCGAGGTGGAGCGCTCCCTGCGCGTGCTCGACGGGGCGGTGGCCGTGTTCTGCGCGGTAGGCGGCGTCGAGCCCCAGAGCGAGACCGTGTGGCACCAGGCCGACCGCTACCACGTGCCGCGCATAGCCTACGTAAACAAGATGGACCGCCTCGGCGCCGATTTCTACGCGGTCATCGAAGAGCTGCGCGAGAAATTCGCCGCCGTGCCCATAGCCCTGCAGATACCCATAGGCAAGGAAGGCTCTTTCGAAGGCGCCATCGACCTCATAAGCATGGAGGAGATACGCTTCGACCACGACGACGCCTCCATCCCCCCGCTGCGAGGTCCCATAGCCCCTGAGCGCGCCGCCGAAGCCGCCCTCTGGCGCGACAAGATGCTCGACGGGCTATCGGCGGCCTCCGACGAACTGACCGACCTCTACCTTGGCGGCGGCGACATAGAGCCGGCCCTCATACGCAAGGCCGTGCGGGAGCAGACCATAGACCGCGTCATCGTGCCCATGCTCTGCGGCGCCTCGCGGCGCAACATGGGCGTACAGCCCCTGCTCGACGCCATCGTCGACTACCTGCCCGCCCCGGACGACGTGCCCGAGGCCCCGGCTATAGACCCCAAGAGGGGCGATACCGTAGCCATACCCTGCGTCGAGTCCGGCCAGCCGCTCGGCCTCGTGTTCAAGGTGCAGCATGACCGCGAGATGGGGCCGCTCTGCTACGTGCGCATGTATTCGGGCGCCATCAAGACCGCGGGCACCGTGTATAACGTAAATAAGAAGAAGCGCGAGCGCGTCACCCGCATACTGCGCATGCACGCCAACCGTTCCGAAGCCATCGACGATATCAAGGCCGGCGACATAGCCGTGTTCGTGGGCATGAAACTGGCTCAGACCGGCGACACCATAGGCTCGGAGGGCAAGCCCCTCCTCCTCGAGCACATGCACTTCCCCGAGCCCGTCATATCGGTGGCCATAGAGCCCAAGACCATGTCGGACCGCGACAAGCTCAAGGAAACCCTGGACATACTGTCCCGCGAGGACCCCACCTTCCAGACCGGCGAGAACGAGGAAACCGGCCAGCTTATCATACGAGGCATGGGCGAACTGCATCTGGACGTCCTCGTCACTCGCGTACTCCGCGATTTCAAGGTGAGCGCCAAGGTGGGCAACCCCCAGGTTTCCTATCGCGAGTCCATAAGCAAGGCCGTGGAGCACAGCCAGCGCTATGAGCGCTCTATGGCGGGCAAGGACGTGGCCGCCGGACTTTCCTTCAAGCTGGAACCCCTGCCCCGCGGCAGCGGCAACCGCTACGCTAAGGCACTGCGCGACCATAGCGTGCCCGACGAGATATACGACGCGGTGGAGCGGGCCGTCAACAACGCATTCTCAGGCGGCATAGTGCTGGGCTATCCCTGCGTGGACATAGGCGTGACGCTCGTGGGCATAGAGCACGACGAGCTGACGGCCACGCCCTTCGCCTTCGAGGCCTGCGCCTCCATGGGCTTCGACGAAGCCTGCCGCAAGGCCGACCCCGTCATGCTCGAGCCCATCATGAAGGTGGACCTCATGACGCCCAAGGATTTTATGGGCGAGGTGATGAGCCTGCTCTCGCAGCGCGGCGGCATCATACACGGCTCCGAATCGCGCGCCTCGCTCGACCTTATCCACGCGGAGGCCCCGCTCGCCGTCATGTTCGGCTTCTCCACCAGCCTCCGCTCCGTGTCTCAGGGAAGGGCCAGTTTCAGTATGGAGTTCTCGCACTTCGAGCAAAAAAGCAGCCGAACGTAGAATTTCCGCCCTTCCCTGAGGCCGCCATGGACGGCGGCTCACACTCAGGCCACGCGAGACTATCCTGATAGTCTCGCGACGTCATGGATGACGAAAGCGCTAGTCGAGCTTGATCTGACGCTTTTCGGGATCGGGCTGCTGGCGGTAAAAAACCGCCACGTTGCCTATCACCCTCACGAGCTCGGCCTTGTTCGCCTCGGCCAGCTGCCTGGCCAACTCGGAGCGCGCGCCTTTAAAATCCACGAAGCGGAGCTTCACCAATTCGTGGTCATTAAGCGCGCGGTCAAGCGCCCCGGACAGGCCCTCGGCCGCACCGGCCTTGCCCAGGCGCACTATGGGCTCAAGCTTCGTCGCGAGCGACGCCAGCTTGGCGCGGTTCTTGGATGTAAGCATCTGTCTATTCCCCTATCATATTCGGCTAAACGCGCCCAATCAATCCGACGAGCAAGCCTATGAGCATACCGCCGGCTATCCTCAAGCCCAGGAGGATGAGGGCGCCCGTTATGAGCCCCTGCATATAATTAACGATGCGGTCTTTATACACCAGGCTCTTTAACCTGAACAGCACCGGATTAACCATGGCGTCGATAGCGCGCCACACCAGATGGAGGCTGTTCCAGCGGGCCTGGTAGGCGACGATGCGCGCTATGGCCAAGATGGCGAAGAACGAGAGCAGGAAGGCCACCGGCGACCATACCGTCTCTATTATGAGCACGAGGAGGAAACCTACGCTCAGGGCGCCATAGGAGGCCACGCTCAAGGCCCGGGACAGCGCGGCAAGCACGGCTAGCGCCGCTATGGGCGAAAAATCTATGCCGCCGCTCCGTAGGAAGGAAATACGGCGGAATATGGCCAGGTAAGGCTCGGTGGCGCGCACGAGAAAATCGCCGCCAGCGCCGAGCATGCCCGCTGGAAACCAGGTCATGAATATGCGCAGTACGCAGGCGAGGGTATATATGGACACGATCGCCGCCAAGAGCCTAAGAATAAGTGCCAGTGCTTCCATGCCACGCTCCGCGATGAATGATAGGGATCGGGTAAGCGCTACTCGAGGCGCTGAAGGTCAAGTATGCGCTGTTGCAGTTCAAGGGAGGCCACGGCGTTCGCGCGCGCTTCCCGCGCCGGGTCGAAGTAGGGGTCTATGTCCAGCGCCTTAGTCCATAAATCGATAGCTTGTTCCAGATCGTTCGCGGCATAGGCTTCCAGGCCGCCTATATAGAGGGAATCCACCGTGGCGGCGCGGGAGGCCCTGCCCATATCGCCCAGGTCGAAGCGCGCCACGACGCTTATGCGGTTCAGGGCCGTAAACTGCGTGGTAAGGTCCAGGGTGTAGTTCACGTCGAGGGTCATGGGGAAGAAGGCTATCGAGGCTCCCGCCGACAGACGGGGATTGGCACCTTTAACGAGCAAGCCAGCGCGCAGCGACCAGAAATCGGTAATGACCATGCTGTAGCCCACGCCCCAGTAGAGCTGCTCGCTCTGCGACAGGTCCTGCAGGTTTATAGGCTGGCTTATATCCGCGGATATCAATATGGGCTTAAAGAAGTTATAGGCAAGGCCGAGCGTAGCCACGGTAGGAAGGGGCTCGTCCATGACCGTAGGCCCGATATTCTTGACGGCCAGGCCCAGGGAGAAATTCTTGGCGCGGGAAGCGTAAAACTTGAGGAAATTGAACCGCGTAAGGAGGCCTATATCCGTCATGAGGGCGACCGCGGACTGCGCCGCGCCGGAGCCCTTGATGACGTTGCCCAGGTCGTCGCCGTAATCGGGCATCGAGCGATAGGCGAGCTTGAGGTTAGCGCCTACGGCTAGCCCATAAAAGTAGTAGCCGGGAAAGAGATGCAGGGAAACGTTGCCTATGGCCAGGGCTTCGGAATAGTAGCCGCTCGTTACGCGGTAGCCATAATCGTCGCGCTCCGTAAAGGGCAGGTAGAGCCACTTGCCGCCGGCGGCGAGGCCGAGGGTACCGAAGCGTACCGCGTAAATGGCGCTCTCTATGCGGGTATCCTGTATCCAGTTGTTATGGAAGAGCGCTATCTGCGTGCGCTCGAGCAGGGCGCTGCCCGCCGGATTGAGCTCCAGGAAGGATGAATCCTGAGCCACGGCGGTATAGGCCATGCCCATGCTCTCGGCGGAACCGCCCATGGGAATAAGGGTGGACAGGAAAACGGTAAGGCCCTCATTGGGGTCGGGCTCGAAAAGCCCGTAAATGAAGTCATAGGCGGAGGGAAAAGCCTGCTGGGCGCCCGCGCCGAGCACGAAAATGATGAGAAAAAGAGCTAAAAGGCCCCGCCTTCGATTCATCCTACCAGCAATATACAGTATAAATGACATAATTTCTATAACGCGCCCGGAACTGCGCGAACGAGCTCAGCTTATAGCGCCGGCGGCCGACAATGATACAGAAGAGGAGTATACTCATTATAGAAGGTGGAGGTGGGCCCTCAGGCTCCTAGCCGATGCGAAAAGGACCCGTACGCAGCGTATTAGTGCTAGTTCTTCTCATTATAAGCGCCGCGAGCGCATGGTCGCTCGGCGGCCGCGAGGATCCCCTGTCCCAAGCGGACAGGCTCATAGACGCGCAAAAATACGACGAGGCCATCATATACTTAAGCGAGTTCATAAAAGCAAACCCCGATCGTTTCGACGACGCGCAGGCCAAACTGCGCCAGATAGCCAAGCTGCGCTTAAGCTACAATCAGACTTATTTCGAGCTCATCGAGGCCTTGAAGGACGAAACGAGCAGCGAGGATGATAAGCTCGCGCTTATCGAGAAAATATTGGTGGAATATCCGCCTACCAACCCGACGGAGCGCACTTTTATAGCCCAGGCCTACGACCTGGCCCTCTTCACCACGAACAAGGTGAAATTCGATACCATCATGCGGGAAGGCCGCGCGCTCATAGACGGCAGCCGCTTCCTGGAAGCGGCCAAGCTCTACGAAGAGGGTTTCGAGCTTTACCAACTGCAGTTCAGGCAACTTTCCGAGGTATCGGACGAGCTTAAGGAGAACAGCTTCTCCTACGTGGAAGCGGTAAGCGCCTCGATAGATGCTATAGAAGCGGGAAAGAACGCTTTCCAAACGGCTTTCGCCGCCCTCGCTTCCGCCTATGAGCGCTTCGCGGCCGCAAGCGCCGCCGAAGCGGTCGCCGCGGAAACCGCCTATACCTCGGCGCTAGAGCGCGCTCGGCTGCTTGCCCTCGACCAGTTTACTACCCGTAGCGCCATCCTGGTGTCAGGCCGGGCCTTAGCGGAAAATTTTGAACGCTACAAAGCTGAAAGCGCCAACGTGACCGAGAGTTCCTTCCTGCCCTTCGCCTACCGCCTCGTGCTGGGCAGGCCCAACGAGGATCAGCTTGAGGGCGTGCTAGGCAGCCTGGACGCCGAGTGGGCCTACGCCCTAGGCCAGGCTCAGGCGAGCGTGGACAAGGGTATCGAGAGCCTCCTGGCGAGCGCCAGGCTGGCCTACGAAAACGGAACCTGGGCCGAGGCGGACGCCGCCTTCCAGCGCGTCGCCGGACTGGCGGACCGGGCCAACCCCCTACTCGCCCTCTGGAGCTACTACCTGCCCACGGAACTCCAGGACGCCTCCACGCCTTTCGGCCGCCTCATCGTAAGCGCGCAAGGTGCCAAATACCTGAGCGTTACGCACGCGGCGGACAGCGCGCGGAGCTGGGCCGCCCTGGCGCGGCTGCAGAGCGACATGGACGCGGCTGAAC
>JBGSKZ010000640.1:0-2356 GCA_041741035.1 Treponematales bacterium | reverse complement strand
CTGAGCGCCCGCGAGAAGGCGTCCATGGCGCCGGCCTTTTTCATGGCGGAGGAAAAGGCCATGATAAAGCTCATGAGGGCCATCAAGAGCAGGGTATCCGCGCTTAAGAGCTCCCCGAACGCCGCCTGGGCTACGCTCGCCGCGGGCATGCCGCGCCAGAGCGCGAACAGCACGCCACCAAGCCCGGCGGCGAGGCCAAGGTGTATCTTACGCGCGCTGGCCAGCACGATAAGGCCGAAAATGACGAATATTTGCAGGAGGACGGGCAGTTGATTCATGGAGCGGCTCCTCGCGGCATAGCTCCCCGAGTATGGCCGATTTTTGCCGCGCTGTGAAGCGGGGACGCTTACGGCGCGCATAGAGCCCTGGATGCCAGCGCGGCGGCGGCGCGGTGGCGACGCGCCATGCTATACTTGAGGCGAGGACAAGGAGGATAGGCCATGGCGCTACAGATATTCGGCAACAGGAAATGCCCCGTTACCCGCAAGGCCGAGCGCTTCTTCAAGGAACGCGATCGGGCCTACCACTTCGTCGACCTGGCCGAGAAGGGCCTCTCGGCCGGCGAGCTCAGGGCCATACGCGCGGGCTCCGGCGGCGAGAGCCTCATAGACGACTCATCCAAGCTCTACAAGGACAAGGGGCTGGCCTTCATGGACTACGACGAGGACGAGGAGCTCCTGGCCCGCCCCCTCCTCCTCCGCAGCCCCGTAGTACGGGACGGCGCCAGGATAGCCATAGGCGACGATCCCGAAGCCTGGAAGGGCTTTCTGGGCTGAAAAGCGATCAGGCAAAAAAAACGCCCGGCGCGGGGCCGGGCGTTGGATCTTTACGCTAGAGAAAAAACTACAGTATCAGTTTTACGCCAAAAACCCACTTGAAGGGATATACATACTCTGGAAACATCTCTGCGCCATCTTCGTAGTAAAGAGGCTCATCGGATTGTACGTTCCACATGCCCTTGCCGAAGATACCGATGCCGCCAAGATTTATGCCTAGGCCAAGGCCAAAGTCCATATATCCAGATCCAGAGAGCGGATCATCGGATACTGTATAGCCTAAAGCACGTAATTCATCTTTATTCTTAAAATCAAATCCGATTACGCCAACGCCAGCCTGAAGAAATGGATCCAAGAATGCTCGGCCGCCAAATATATGGTATGAAAGAAAGAAATTAACATCATAATTCCACATATCGAAAGCAGGATCGGTATACATTGGATCCTTGTAGGTCTGCTGGTTAAACGACATCCCTAGTCCAAGCTTATCTAGGATTATTTCACCATAGCCTCCCCAGAAAACCCCGGTGCCTTCTTTAAAATTCACCCAAGCCTCGCTTAGAGTAGGGAGATTACCGTTGCTATCTTCCTCATAGTATTGCGCACCGGTTAAACCGAACACGATCTGCCCGAATGCGCCGGTAGCTGCGAAAGCCACTAAGGCTAAAACAAGAATCGCCTTCTTCATACTTAAACCTCCTAGGGGTATTATTCCCATTTCTACGCTCAATGATAGCAGCAGACCTTGAGAAAAACAAAGAAAATCACGTTAAAAAAAACATCTTGTTTGTTACCAAGCTTGCCCAGCGCTATTATTAGGCCGTACACTGGATTAGAATAACGAGAATATCAAGGAGATACTACTATGAATAGGAAATCCATCGCGATTTTCGCCCTGATGGCATTCGTGCTCGTAGCAGGCGTGTTCGCCCAATCGAGGGGAACTCTAACCATAACGGTAAGCGAAGGCCCGGCTCAGATAGTACTTGGCGGACGCTTGCTCGGTATAGCCAATCCCCGCTTCTCCGGCCTCGTCAATACGGGTACCTATGACCTCATTGTTCGTAAGTCAGGACTACCAGAGTACAAACAGCGGGTGACTATAACCACAACCGGCCTCACTCTCACCGTTCAGCTCGGCAACGCCGCCGTCACCCCGCCGCCGGCCGTCACCCCTCCCCCGGTCGTCAATCACAACGTGACCATTAACGCGAACGTGGCCAACGCGGAGGTATACCTCAATAACGTGCTGGCGGGCAGGACGCCGTTTAGCGGCCAGTTGCCCAACGGCTCGTATACCCTGGTAATAAAGGCGCCCGGCTACCTGGACTATACGCAGAACTTGAGCGTATCCGGCTCGATGAGCGTCAACGCCAACCTTCAGGGCATCATGGTACCCCTCAATCTAGGCAAGCTGCTGCCCGGCGCGGAAATATTCTTGAACGGCGTGAGCTACGGCAAGGCCGGCAGCAACCCCTTCACCGTGCAGATCGCCCCGGGTACCTACACCCTGACCGTACGCCTGGCGGGCTATATGGACCTGAGCATGCAGATCACCGTTGGCGGAGGCGGCACTACCG
>JBGSKZ010000639.1:0-4039 GCA_041741035.1 Treponematales bacterium | reverse complement strand
TATCGCTGCGCTTCTCCCGCGAAGTCGGCCGCGACGAAATCCTGGCGGCCTGGGCCGGCTTCGACGGAGGCCTGGCGGGCCTGGGCCTGCCCTGGGCCCCGCTGCGGCCCCTCGCGTATATCGATGCCGAGGACAGGCCGCAGCCCCGCCTTGACCGGGACCGGGAGCGGGGCATGGCCGTAAGCCTCGGGCGCCTGCGGCCCTGCCCGGTATTGGGCTGGAAGTTCGAGCTCTTGTCGCACAATACCCTGCGGGGCGCGGCGGGCGGCACGGTGCTCTTAGCCGAGCTCTGCGCGGCCAAGGGCATAGTAGCTTAGGAGCCTAGGAGCCGAAGGCTCCCGCGAGGCGCTCTATGGCTTCGTCCAGCACTGCGCGCGGGCAGCCGAAGTTGAGGCGGGCAAAGCCTCCGCCCCCGGTGCCGAAGCGCGCGCCCGAGTCGAGCCATAGCCCCGCTTTCGAGAGAAGCTCCCGGTGCACGTCGCCCGACAGGCCGGCGCCCTTGAAATCTATCCACGCGAGGAAGGTGCCCTCGCAGGGATACACGGCTAGCGAAGGCGCCCTACGCTTGAGTTCGTCCCGAAGGCGCTCGTAATTGCCTTTGAGATAGGGCAGGAGGGCGTCGAGCCAGGGGCCGCCTTGGCTATAGGCGGCTTCGGCGGCGGCGCTGCCAAAGCAGTTCGGCACCCCTATGCCGCTCGCGTCTATGTCGCTTGCCAGGGCCTTCCTAAGCGCCGGGTTTGGCACGACGATGTAGGAGGTCTGCAGGCCGGCTATATTGAAGGTCTTGCTCGGGGCCCAGGCGGCTACGAGGCGCTTGTTCAGGCGTTCGGATACGGCCATGGACGGAATATGGCGATGGGGCGCGTATACCAGGTCGGCGTGTATCTCGTCCGCCACGACGATAAGGTCCCGCTTCTCCGCTATATCGGCTATGGCCTCAAGCTCTTCCCTAGCCCACACCCTGCCCACGGGATTATGGGGCGTGCAGAGTATCAGTATTTTCGACGCCGTTGCCGCCGCGTCGAGGCCCGCTATATCCAGTTCGTAGCGCCCGTCCTTGATGGCCAGCGGCGCCTCGCGCACGGTCCGGCCGTTCGCCTTGATAAGGCTTGCGAAGGGATGGTACACCGGCGGCATTATGCATACGCCGTCGCCGGGCTTGGTATAGGCGCGTATAGCGGAGGCTATGGCGGGCACTATGCCCGGCGAGAAGAGTATCCAGGAGCGGTCTATGTCCTGCGCGTAGCGCTTCCGCATCCAGCCGCGGTATGCCTCGTAGTAACCGTCAGGCTTGCCCGCGTAGCCGTATACGGGATGGCCGGCACGCTTACTCACCGCGTCTATGACGGCGGGCGGCGCGGCCAGGTCCATGTCGGCTATCCACATGGGCAGTATGTCGTCGCGGTCAGGGCAACAGCCCCCTAAGTAACTCCATTTGAGGCAGTCGTAAGGCGCCCGGTCGAGGGCGCCGTCGAAATCATACATGCTCCATCCCTCCGCTCAGAGGGACAGTATGGCTTCAATCTCCACGAGGCCGTCTTTAGGCAGCCCCGCCACCGCTACGGTGGAACGAGCCGGCTTAGCTCCGGGGAAATATGCGCCGTAAATCTCGTTGACCGTCGCGAAGTCCGCCATGTTTTTCAGGAATATGGTCGTCTTGATTATACCGTCCATGCCGCCGCCGGCTGCTTCGCAGAGCGCCTTAATGTTCTTCATTATCTGCTCCGCCTGGGCGCGGACGCCCTCGGCAAGCTGGCCGGTGGCCGGGTCGAGGCCGAGCTGGCCGGAGAAGAACGCGAAGGATCCGCTCACTATGCCCTGGGAATAGGGGCCAATGGCGCCGGGAGCCTTGTCGGTGACTAAAACCTTCTTCTGCATGATGGTACTCCTTATTGTGCGCGCGGCGAATGCCCCGCCAGAGCAGTATGCCTCCGCCGGCCTAATCTGTCAAATGCCCGAAACCGGCTATGGTTATAACTGGCTTAATATGGCTATATGTGCTGGCTAATGGCCAAATAGAGACGAACCACTCAGAGTGGGCCGCGAAACGCGCGATGCGTAAGCCGAAGCCCCGCGGCGGACGGCAGGAAACGCGGACTGCCGCGTTTCCTGCAACTATACGCAAGCTAGAACTATTGCTCCGTACTTGGCATGATTATTGCATTGGATAATTAAAACCCCTAATAGAGGGCAGTCATAAAGGAGTACTTATGAGCGATACCGCGAAGCCGGCTAAAAAAGCCTGGCGGATGCCCGACACCTACACCATCATCTTCTTCGTGGTGGCTTTCGCCGCCATACTCACCTACCTCGTGCCGGTAGGCGTGTTCACCGCCAAGGCCGAGGCCGCCAACGGCAAGTCCGTGCTCGTGCCCGAGTCCTATACCAATACTTTCGTGTTGGAGGAAGGCAAGCTCGTGCCCAGCTCCGACGGCACGACGCATACCAAGCCCCTGCCCGTATTCGCGCCCTTCGGCGATATGGGCGTGCTCAACTATCTGTTCGAGGGCCTCGTGTCCGGCTCCAAGTGGGGCAGCGCCGTGGGCGTGGTAGCCTTCATACTGATAGCCGGCGGCGCCTTCGGCGTCGTGCTCAAGACCAAGTCCGTCGAGACGGGCATACTCGCGCTTACCAAGCGCACCAAGGGCAAGGAAGTCCTGCTTCTGCCCCTGCTCTTCCTGCTTTTTTCGCTGGGAGGCGCGGTCTTCGGCATGGGGGAAGAGGCCATTCCTTTGGCCATGATCATCATACCCATAGTCATAGGCTTAGGCTATGACGCCGTCACCGGTATCTTCATTACCTACGTGGCCACGCAGATAGGCTTCGCGACGAGCTGGATGAACCCCTTTTCGGTGGCCATAGCCCAGGGCATAGCCGGCGTGCCCATGCTGTCCGGCGCGGGTTTCCGCATTGCCATGTGGGCCGTATTCACCGCCGTGGGCATAGGCTTCACGCTCCTGTATGCCAAGCGAATCAAGAAAAACCCCATGAGCTCTATATCCTATGAGAGCGACGCCTTCTTCCGCGACGATTTCAAGTCCCGCGCGGAAATCGAGGTGCGCTTTACCCTGGGCCATGCCCTGGTGCTCCTCACCGTGCTCGCCGCGGTCGTGTGGGTGATTTGGGGCGTGGTTGGCTACGGCCCCGGCAACGGCTATTACATACCCGAGATAGCGACGATATTCTTTATCATGGGCATAGTGGCGGGCATCATAGGCGCCGCGTTCAAGCTCGACGGCATGGGCTTCGGTGACATACCCGAGTCCTTCAGGAACGGCGCCAAGGATCTCGTCGGGGCGGCCCTGGTCGTAGGTATGGCCAAGGGCATCGTGCTCGTGCTCGGCGGCGATTCCCCGGACACGCCCAATGTGCTCAATACCATACTGCACGGCATGGGCTCGGCTATAGCCGGGCTGCCCGCCATGGTATCGGCCTGGTTCATGTACGTATTCCAGTCCATCTTTAATTTCTTCGTGGTGTCCGGCTCGGGCCAGGCGGCCCTTACCATGCCCATCATGGCGCCCCTTGCCGACATAGCGGGCGTGAGCCGCCAGGTATCCATCCTGGCCTTCCAGCTCGGCGACGGCTTCACGAACCTTATCGTGCCCACCTCCGGCTGCCTCATGGGCGTGCTGGGCGTGGCCAGGCTCGACTGGGGCAAATGGGCCAAGCACCAGATAAAGTTCCAGGGCCTGCTCTTCGCCCTGGGCTCGCTCTTCGTCGCGCTGGCGGTCATGATAGGCTTCGCTTAAGCTACGCTCGAATAGCCCCCGAAGCTTGACCGCAAGCTTCGAGGCGCGGTTCATGGCCCGGCCGCCCCGTTAGGGTTCACTACCCTTAAGGGGCGGCCGCTTTTATTATGGCCACGGGCACGCCGTGCATGACGGGCCCGTGGGCCGGTCCCGTCCCTTCGGTGCCGGTTAGGGAGTTGACCGAGCCGGCCGTATCGACGCCGTCGGGGCCGGGGGCGAACCAGGCCCCTTCGTGCAGGCATACCACGCCGGCCATGATATCCGCCGAGGGCAGGGCCGTCGCCTCC
>JBGSKZ010000638.1:0-1227 GCA_041741035.1 Treponematales bacterium | reverse complement strand
GCCTCCTGTTCGCCGATGCCGAGCCTGCGGAAGAGGGCGAGCTGGTGCCCGGCATGCAGCTCTACGCGGCCGCCCGCGCCCTGGACAGCCTGGCCAAAGCCGAGAGCGAAGGCTATACGGAGGAACGCTGGAAGCTTTTCGACAAGCGCATGGGGGCTTTTTTCGAGCGCCGCGGGCCTTACCTCTACGCCAAGGCGGCGGAGGCCGAATACGAAGGGTTCTTCCTGGCGGCCCTCGAAGGCGGGGCGCTTGTATCCCCGCTGTACGGAGCGCCATCCATAGTGGCGCCCGACATAGATGACGGGGAGCTCAAGAAGCTCGCAACCGCCCTAAGCGCATTCCGCGCGGCACGTTAAGCACCAGCACCGAGCAGAGTATGAGCGCGCCTCCCGCCCACTGCAGGGGGGCCAAACGCTCGCCGAGCAGCCAGGCGGATAGGCCTATCGTTGCCAGGGGCTCCACCGTGGACACCAGGGCGGTATCGCTGGCGCCTATCCTGCGCATGGCCGCGAAGAGCGCTATTACCGGCAGGAGCGTGCCGAAAACGGCCACGCCGAGCAGGCCCAAGGCAGCGCGGCCTTCGGAGGGGAACTTCAACCCGCCCGTGGCCAGCGTGATAAGCCAATACACCAGGGCTGCCGCGCCCATGACGCAGGCGGTGGCGAATACGGGGTCCAAATCGGCCAAAACCCTTTCGCCCGCGGTAAGGTAGGCGGCGTAACTGAGCGCGACGGCAAGGCCGTAGGCGTAGCCTATGAGGGGATAGGAGCCGCGGGTCCAGAGGGTAAGCACGCAGCCCACGAGCGAAAGCGCCAGCGCCGCGACTTGGGCGGCTCGGGGAGCTTTTTTAAGGAAGAGCGCCGAGAACAGCACCACGAAGGCCGGGTACAGATACAGGAGCAACCCAGCCAGGCCTGGGTCGAGGTAGCGCACCGTTAGGAAATAGAGCCCCGCCTGGGGGCTGAAGCCGAATACGCCCAAGAGCAAAGCTCCGCGGTAATCCTTAAAGGGGCGGCGCCAGAGGCCCTTCGCCAGCAGGTAGGCCCAGAGCGCAACGGCCGCCACGGTGAAGCGCCAGGCGAGGGTCTGGGGCACGGAGAAGCCGGCGCCGTATATAAGCTTGGCGAAGAGTCCCAGGGTGGAGAAGGAAAGCGCGGAGGCCAGCGCGAGGGCTACGCCCGGGGCGCGGCTCATGCATCGCCCGGCGCGTCGCTGTCGAAGGCCACG
>JBGSKZ010000637.1:0-1298 GCA_041741035.1 Treponematales bacterium | reverse complement strand
CCGGATGCGGGCCGTCGTGCAGGTAGGCCACCGCGGGGTTCATGCGGTCGGCGGCCATGGCGTATTGGGTCAGGTCGTTCGACCCCACGCTGAAGAAATCGACCTCCGCGGCGAGGGCGTCCGCCATCACGGCGGCAGCGGGTATCTCTATCATGATGCCCAGCTCTATGCGGTCGGCTACGGCCACGCCGGCGTTCCTGAGCGCGTCCCGCTCCTCGGCGTATACGCGCTTAGCCTCGCGCAGCTCGCCGAGCGTGGCTATCATGGGGAACATGATGCGAAGCCTGCCATGGCTCGACGCGCGCAGGAGGGCGCGCAGCTGGGTGCGGAACAGCCCCTCGTTGGCCAGGCAGAGCCGTATGGCCCGCACGCCGAGGAAGGGATTGGCCTCCGGCGCCATGGGCAGGCAGTCCAGGCGCTTGTCGCCGCCTACGTCGAGCGTGCGTATGATTACCGGCTTAGGCGCTATGCGCGCCAGGACGTGCTTGTACACCTCGTACTGTTCGTCCTCGCCGGGCAGGGTCTTCCTGTCCATGTACATGAATTCCGTTCGAAACAAGCCCACGCCCTCTGCGCCGTTCTCCTCCGCGCCGGCGAGGTCCGTCGTCCCCCCTATATTGGCGGCGAGCTCCAGGCGTAGCCCGTCGCGCGTGGCCGTCGGCTTGTCCACGAAGCGCCGTAGCGCTTCCCGGCGCGCCTCGAAGGCGGCCAGCTTTTGGCCGTACGCGCCGAGTTCAGCCTCGTCCGGGTCCAGTATCGCCAGCCCCGCGGATCCGTCCACGATCACGCGCGAGCCTTCCTTGAAGGAACGCAGGGCTTCTTCGCCCACGCCGACGACCGCCGGTATGCCCAGCGATCGGGCCAGGATAGACGAGTGGGATACCGCGCTGCCCGTGGCTATGACGAAGGCCTTGACCAACGAACGGTCCAAGGCGGCGGTTTCCGAAGGGCTTAGGTCCGCCGCGAGGACGACCGAGGCTTCCCTCAAGTCCAGCGCCTCCTGCCCCGCCCTGCCTTCCAAGTGCGCCACGAGCCGGCCGCACAGGTCCTTGATATCGTCTATGCGCGCCTTGAACATCTCGTCCTCTACCTGCGAAAGCAGGCTGACGAAGCTCGCCTCGGCCCCACGGACGGCCGCGCTCGCTGAAAGCCGCTCATCGCGGAGCAGGCGCAGCACCTCGGATAAGAATTCCGGATCCTTGAGTATGCTCAGGTGGGCCTGGAATATTTCCGCCTTGAGCTCGCCGAGCGAGGCTCGCGTCGAATCGCGCAGCCCTTCCAGCTCGGCTTTCGCCGCG
>JBGSKZ010000636.1:0-2273 GCA_041741035.1 Treponematales bacterium | reverse complement strand
GGCCCGGCCGACCGCCCAGCGCGTCCAGGGCGGCCAGGGCGGCCAGGGCTGCGCGCGCCGTATATGGGCTGGAAGCGTCGCCGCCGAAATTGAAGATTACGTAGTCTTTATCCCGCCAGAGTTCCATGCTCTGATAGGCGGCGTCGCCATGGCCGCGGGGCTTGCCGTCGCGCGCCTGTTGCTCCACGAAGCGCCAGGAGCCGCGGGCGTAGCCCAGGGGCAGTAGCACGCGTTCAGCTATTTCGGACTGCCAGCCGCGCACCACCACGCCGCAGGAACCCAGGCCCTGCACGGCCTTAATAGCGTAAGAGGCTATGGGAAGGGGCTCGCCGCCGGGGATTATAGCGTTCCGAACGGGAAATAGGCCGCGGGGGGCGCTCTCGTCGAAATCGACGGAATGTCCGGCGGCCCTGGCCTCCTGCAGCGACTTTACCCAGCGGCTGCCCGAGCCGGCCAGCAGCGTAATGCAGGCGCAGCGCTTAGCCAGCCTCTCGTAGAGCGCGGAAGGGGAAGCGGCGCCCAGTTCGTCGGCCAGCTCGGCTATAAGGCTCGCGCGCAGGCCATAGCCTTCGTGCAGGCGCGGCCCGGTCAGGTCTTGAATGGATATTCGCATGCGCGCAGTATAGCCCGCGGCGCGGGCCGCTTCAAGGAAAAACTACAGGACGGGTCCGGCTGGCTGCACGCGGTATTTGCGCACGAAGCCTACCGGGCGGTAGGTCATCTTAGCTTGCCGGAGGCCCTCGTCGCCGAGGTCCTGCTCGCGGTTCACGAATTTCACGTGCGCGGGAAGCGCCTGAGCGAACGCCTGGTTTATAAACTGGTATATGCCTTTATAGCTGCCCAGCGCCTTCTCGAAATGCACGGCGAACATACGGGCCTTGGCCACGGGTTCGCCCAGGGCGTAGCCCGCGGGCTTGCCGTCGACGTAGTACACGGCGCCGCGCATGCCCAGGATCTCGTAGAGCTCGAGGGCCTCGCGGGCCGCCGCGTAATCTCCGTCCACGCCCTTCTCTTCCTTCCAGGCGTCGAGCACCGTGACGGCATCGGCGACGGTATCCTTGTCCAGGGTCTTCTGCTCATAGCTATAGGAGTTGATAAAGGCGTTCACGAGGTTTCGCTTCTTGTGATAGGCCTTGCCCGACAGCTCGGCAAGGTCGTGCCTATTATAGAGGTAATCGAAGTTGTCGCGATCCTCGTGCACCGCGTATCCGGAGCTTTCCAGGCGTATGCGCTCGCTCTGGCACTGCGATTCCGCCATATTCTTGAGATAGGCGTGATCCTGGAAGAGAAGCTCGAGCGCGGCGTTGTCGGGCACGCAGCAGGGAGCGAGGAAAAAGCGCTCGCCGCGCTTCTCTCCCGATATGAGGAAGGTCTTGCCCGTTAGGTGGGAAGCGCGGTAACCATAGGTATTCCTGAAAAGGTAGAGGTTCGAGAAGGTGAACTCCGACACGCCGTCGGCGAGCAGGTTGAAGGCCGGGTAAAGCTCATCGCGCATATCCAGGGACATGGGGGCGAATTCGGGGTATTCGGGGATTTTCATACACACTACTATATCGATAAATCGCTATACAAATCAAGAAAATAGCGAGATAAAAAAAGCCCCGCGCCTAGCGGCGCGGGGCGTACGGACCGCTGCCGCAGCCTATTCCCTGATCAGTATGAACTCAACGCGGCGGTTCTTCCAGCGGTTTTCCGCGTCGGTGAAGGGCACTACCGGCTCGCTGGAGCCTAAGCCGCGGGCCGACAGTCGCCTGGCGTCTACGCCGAACTCTATAAGCTTGCCCATGACAGCCTGGGCCCGGGAGAGGGACAGGGGCAGGAGCTCGCTGTTCTCTTCGCGGTCTATGGCCGCCTGGCCGGCGTTCGTCATCTTGGCGATAGAGTTGGCATGGCCCTCCACGCGTATCTTATAGTCCTTGAAGCGATTGAGAATGGCCGCTATGCGCTTTAAGACCTCTTCGTTGCGGGCTATCACTTCAGGGGTCAGTTCCTTGAAGTCGGCGAAATTCGCCCTGAACACGATGGAGGGCACCTTGATCTTAAGGCGGTCGCCGTCGCGCACCACGAGCACGTCCACCTTGATGACGCCCTCGCTTACGGTCTTGTTGCCGAAGGCGTCGCTGATGGTGAAGCGGTACGGATAATCGGTAGCCGACTCGACCAGCTCGCCGCGCTGCGAGCGGCCGTCCCAAGCGAGGCGCTCCGCGGGCCTACCGCGGCCGCTCCAGGAGAAGAAGAGCCGCTCGCGCCTGGCGGCCGCGCCTTCCTGCACG
>JBGSKZ010000635.1:0-1080 GCA_041741035.1 Treponematales bacterium | reverse complement strand
GCCCCGATGGCGGCCAGGCGCCGCGGCTCCAGCACCAGGATCCTGCCTTTTCCCCCGTAGCGGAGCGCGAGCGCAGCCTGCAGCGCCGTAGTCTTGCCTGCGCCCGTCTCCGCGCTAAGGGCAAGGGAGCCTCGGTCCAGGAGCTGGGCTATCTCTTCTATGTGTTCGTCTATGGGAAGCCCGAATGCGGGGCTTCGGGATACTGGGCCGGCCATGCGCCATTGTGCCTGTAGCGCGCCCTTAGCGCAAGCGCGGCCATGGGGCTGCCGGCAAGCGTGGCCATGGGGCTGCCGCGGAAGCGCTGCCGCAATGAGGCTGCCAGGGTGCGGCCGCCGGGAAACAACCCTATTCCCTAGCGCGCCGAATCGGTCGATACTAAGCATATGGATAACGAAGGGACCGAGGCCGGCGGGCTGGTGGCGGAATCGCCGGGCATAGGCTTGTACGCGGAAACCGGCCTCCACGACGCGCTCAAGCGCCGCTACGCCTCCGTGCCCGGCGCCAGGCTGGAAGCGCGCATAGGGGGCAAGGTGGTGGACGTGGCCCTGCCCGACGAGCTGGTGGAGATACAGACGCGCGGCTTGGGCTCCATACAGGAAAAGATCCTGCACCTGGCCTGCATCATGCCCGTGCGCGTCGTGCATCCCATTATCGCGGAAAAACTCATCCACAGGCTGGACCCGGAGAGCGGAGAGGAGCTGTCCGTCCGCCGCTACCGCGCGAAGAAAGACCTGTTCAGCGTATTCGACGAGCTCGTGCGAGCCTCCCTCATCGTCGCCTCCCCCAACGTGTGCGTGGATATCGCCTTGGTACGCGTGCGCGAAGAGCGCGTGCGCGACGGCTCGGGCTCGTGGCGCCGCAGGGGGGATCGCGTCCTTTCCAGGCAGCTCGACGAAGTCCTCAGCTGCAGGACCTTGGGCGGCCCCCTGGACTGGCTCGGCCTCATACCGGACTCGCTGCCTGAGCCCTACGACTCGGCGAGCCTGGGAGAGACTCTCGGCATAGCCGCCGACAGGGCCCGCAAGCTGCTCTACACCCTGGCGCGCGCCGGCCTGCTCGAAGCGGCGGGCAGCGCGGGCA
>JBGSKZ010000634.1:0-2703 GCA_041741035.1 Treponematales bacterium | reverse complement strand
GACCGCGCTCGCCCGGCCTCATGGCCTCCGCGCTGGCCGCCCTCGCCGCTTGGTACGCGTGGAAGCATCTGATCAAGGAAGACTGCCTATCGAGCGGCGCGGCGTCCGGGGCCTGCGCCGAAGCCGAATCCTCGCCCGTCGCGCCCGTCGCGCCTATCCTTCCCTAGCGAGGGCCTAGCGAGGGCCTAGCGAGGGCCTAGCGAAGGCCTGGCGCGGGCCTAGCTAGGAATTAGCGCGGCACGACGTTCAGCATGAGCGCCTGGGAGCCGTCGGGCCTCGATTGCTGCCAGGTAGCATAGTAGGCGTCATGGGTGGCGAGCACGTCCACGTAGCGCAGGCAACCCGTACCGTCGGGGCTAAGAAATTCGGGGAAGATATCGGATATGCGGGTAAAGGTCGTCGGATCGCCGCCGCTATAGTAGCCTAGGCCCCCGAGCTCCTCGCAGGAATAGCCGCGCGGACGCTTGGCCCCCTTGGCATGCTCGTCGAGCTTGCGCAGGCACTCGCCGCCGTCGTAGAACACCAAGCCCACGCCCTTAGGCTCATCAAGGGGCAGCACGCAGCTTCCGCGGGTGATGGCCACGTCCCAGGCAGGCCCGCGCGGATAGCAGTCGTACACGGGCTTGCCTTCGGGCTTGCCGTCGGGCCCAAGGGCAAGATAGCCGGTGCCGCTCGAAGACCAGCTGAAGGAATGGTGGCAGAAAAAGAGGTACAGCCCGCCGTCCGGCCTCTCCGCGAGGAAGGGATCCTTGACCTGCAGGGTGGCAGGATCGCCGCTGGCCAGTATGGTGCTCGGGCGGGCCGAGGCAAGCTCCTCCACCGTAGGGGCGCTCATGCGCTCTATGGTCCATACGCCGGTGCCCGGCTTTTCGTAGGATTCCACCGGGGCCGGATAGGGCAGGCGCTTTTCCGAGGACACATACAGTTCGACGCCGCTACGGGAGAAGCGCAGGGCCGAGCCTTCTATGGAGAGCGCCTCGCGGCCGTCCGGCGCTACGGAGGCTTTGCCGAGCGAGAGTATCTTCACCCAGCTAGCGCCGCGGTCCGCGGACGAAAAGATTGCCAATTCCTTGCCCCGGTCGCCCAAGTCCAGCCCCGTGCGGGAGTCTCCGGCGTTGCGGTAACGGCCGGTCAGGTAAAGCCTGCCATCGGGGCCGAGGGCCATGTTTCCGCCGCCGAACCAATAGCCTTGCTCCGGACGCTCAGGCGCTATGGCCACGCGGGCCGAGTCGGGGTCGACGAGCCGGTGCGCGAAGTCGCGAAGGCTCTCTATGATAACGGGATCGGGTACATTGTTCACGGCGAGGCTCCTTGGAACGGGTAGAGGCTTCGGGCCGCGCTTCTCCGGGCCTTGGCCGCGCGCGCTTAGCGCGTTCTTCACTATAAAAGCGCTCGGGCAGGGCTGTAAATAGATTTTTAGCGAAATGCGGCTATACTTTACTTAGTTCCCCGAAGCTTAGCTTTGGCTAAAAGCGCGGCAGCCGCTGGCGTAAGCCAGCCCTCCGCGCCGCAAGGGTATGCGCAGAACCTAGCATAGACATAAGCTTCGGGGAACCAGAGAAACTATCGCAATACCTTGCCGAGGAGCATGTATGAAACGTTTCATTGCGATAATCGTGGCGGCCATGAGCCTCGCCGCGGCGACGCACGCGGAGCCGCAGTTCGCCCTTCCCCTCCTTACCGAATACTTTAAGGCCCAGGAGCGGGAGCAGCGGGTGGGCGGTATCGTGCTCACGTCGGTAGGCGCGGGCATAGTAGCCGCGGGCGCGGCAGGAGCCGTATGGTCCTTCAGCGCGCGGCCTGAGGATTTCTCATCTCCGGAGGAGCTCATGGTCTATCGGGCCGCGTCCGTGATAGGCGCGGGAGGCGGGGCGGTATTGGCTACCGTGGGATTATCCATACTCTCGAGGCCTCAGGGGCGCTACCTGGAGCGCTATGGCTTTTTGTACGGCGAAACGGATAGCGCCGCACAGGAGGCGAAAGCCTACGCCCTAATGGCCGATATAGCCGACGAGGCGCGCCGTTCGCGCATATCGGGCGCCATCGTCAATCTATGCGTTCCGCTTGCGCATATAGGCGTAAACGCGGCCGTAAGCGCCTACCAGGATGACTGGGACGGCTTTGGCGATCGGCTCTTGGCCGGAGCGGCCTGGACCATACCGAGCCTCGTAGGCGGCATCATAAGCCTTGTAGGGGACAAGTCGCCCGGGGAGCGCATGCTGGACAGCTACCGGGCCATGCGCGAAGCCTACTGAAGCGCGGCCGCCATGCTTGGCCGCTCCTTTTATCGGGCGGCCGTGACCTCAAAGCCGCGCTCGAGGAGCAGGCTCCCCCACTCCCCCTTGACCGCCAGCTTGTACTTGCCGGGAGCGTCAAAGGCATAGGGGGGCAGGCTATGGCTGGCGCCGGCGGCCAGACGCACTTTTTCCCGGTGTATTTCCCGGATAGTTAGGGTTTTCGCGTCCAACACATAAAATAGTATGATGAAATCGCCGGGCTTACCCGTGGCGTTGGTAACGGTGAAGGCTAAGCTCGTACCCGCCTGGGCGGGAATGGGATCGTTTACGAGCTGCTTGGCCGGCGGTATGTCGAAGCCTATATCCGCTATGCTGCGTTCCGCCGGCGGCATAGCGGCCGGGTTGGCCGCCGCTGGCGAGGGAGACGCGGGAGACGGCTGCGGCGCGGCTGGGGGGGCAGTCGGCA
>JBGSKZ010000633.1:0-1854 GCA_041741035.1 Treponematales bacterium | reverse complement strand
ACGCGGCGCTGGCCGCCGGCAAGACCCGCGAGGCGGCCGAGCTCTACCGCAAGGCTATCTTCGCCTACGACGCCGCCGAGAAGCGCTCCCGCGCCCTCGTCGTCAAGGAAGACATAGACTGGTACGATTACGCCAAGCACGATACGGGAAACTACGCCCTGGCGGGCGAAAAGCTGGCCCTGGCCGACGGCCTCATGGCGAGCGACCCCGAAGCCGCCAACGACGCGAACGCGGAAGCCCTGCTGCGCTATAACCTGGTGCTCAAGAAGGGCTGGGAGCTGAACGCGGGCGGCCTACGAACAGTGGCCGAGGGCTACAAGAAGGACTCGGAGGGCATCAAGGCCCAGGTGGCGGTGCGCGACGAGTATGCGCAGGCGAACGCCGTATGGAATGACGCGGCGCGGGCCTACGCGGCCGAGGATTACGAAGAAGCCAGCGGCCTCTTCGCCGAGGCGGAGGAGCTCTTCAAATCAGTCTATGAAGTGGCCCTGTCCAAGCGCGCCAACGCGGAAGCCGCCATCAAGGCGGCTGCCGAACAGGCGGACAGAAGCGGCGCCATAGCCGCCGAAGGCGACCTTATCATAGGCGGCGATACCGGCTCAGGCGCCGGGAACCAGTAAAGGAGGACGGCGATGAAACGCTTTATATTGATCATAACCGCGCTGGCCCTCTTCGTTGGCGCGGCCTTTGCGCAAAGCCTTAGCGACAATTCTTACTACACGGAAAGCCTCAGGCTCAAAGGCTTGGCCAACCAGTCCTTCGAGGAAGGCGACTACGACGCCGCGGCCGATTACGCCGCCCAGTCCCAGGAGTACTCCCTGCTTTCCGATGAATACGTAGCCAAGATGCTCGACCTTAAGAGCGCCCAGGACGCCGTCATGGCAGCCCAGGCCCGCTATGACTGGGCCGCGGGCATAAACGCGGAGAAGCGCTACCCGCAGGCCTTCGCCAACGCGGGAGACGCCCTTCAGGCGGCGGTGCTTGCCTTGGACGGGGAAGCCTATGAGGACGCGCGCATGAACGCCAATCTGGTGCTCGCGCACCTGTCCACCCTCAAAGAGGCTATAACTCTTCCCGCCCAATATGTCGTGCGCGATATACCGGGGAAGGAAGACTGCCTCTGGCGCATAGCGGGCTTGCCCGGCATATACGGCAATCCCTGGCGCTGGACCACGCTCTACAAGGCCAACCGCGCCAAGCTCCCCGAGCCCAACAACCCGGACCTTATACTTCCCGGCATGATACTCGATATTCCCGCCATAGACGGCGAATACCGCGAAGGTTCCTGGGAAGAAGGAGTCGAGTACCCGGCTTTCGCAAAATAGCCCTTGGCCGCGCGGCCGCGGTCGGCGCCCCGGACGCTAGCGCTAGACGGGGACGCCCAAAAGGCCTTTGAAGCTTAGTAGAACGCGAATACGGGAACGGGATAAGCCGCGGAGCGGCCTATCCCGTTTTTTTTTGCTACGCTTCCTAGCTTGTATACGAGTCGTAGAAAGCCTTGAGGGCGCCTATCATGTAGTCGTGGTCATAGGAACCCGAACATTCGCGCGCAGAATGCATGGCCAGCATGGGTACGCCTACATCCACGGTTCGCACGCCCAGCAGGGCGGCGTTTACCGGTCCTATGGTTGAGCCGGGCGCCAGGTCCGCGCGCATCCTGAAGCGCTGGGCGGGCACGCCCGCACGGGCGCACCAGGTTTTGAACGCCGCCTCGCTGACGGCGTCGGTAGCGTAGCGCTGGTTGGCGTTGGCCTTTATAGCCGGACCTTTGTTGAGCAAAGGCGCGTAATCCTCGTCAAAGCGGTCCGCGTAAGAAGGATGCCAGCCCTGCGCGCCGTCCACCGACACGCAGAA
>JBGSKZ010000632.1:0-1289 GCA_041741035.1 Treponematales bacterium | reverse complement strand
CGTCCAGTCGTGCGGCGAGCGGTCGGTATCCGCGTCCCTCAGCACCCGTACCATTGCGGTATCCATGCCCAGCGCCTCGGCCACGATGAGCCTTAATCCGTCGAAGGTACCCTGGCCCAGCTCGACGACGCCCGTGGCCAGCACGGCGCTGCCGTCCTCGGCGAAGCTTAGCGTGGCGGCCGCGTCGGTGAAGGTGGGTATGGCCGGGGCTTTCCAGAAGCAGGCCAGGCCCTTGGCCCGTATTTTGCCGTCAGGCAAGACCTCGCGCCTGCCAGAGTCCCAGCCAAGGCGCGCGCGCACCTTGGCTATGCAGGCGGGCAGGTCCCCGGTGTTCGGGTCGAGCAGTGCTCCCGTGGGCGTGGTATGGCCAGGCCTTGCGGCGTTCTTCAGGCGCAGTTCCAGGGGGTCCATGCCGAGCTTGACGGCCATCAAGTCCATGGCGCGCTCGGTGGCGTAGGACAGCTCTATGTGGCCGAAGCCGCGGAAGGCCGTGGCGAAGGGATGGTTGGTGTACACGCAGAGCGTATCGGCCGTAACGTTGGGCACGTTATAGGGCCCGGTGCAGGCCACGGCCGCGGCGCGCGACACGTTGACGGCATAGTCGGCGTACGCGCCCGAGTCGAAGAGCAGCTCCATGTCCATGGCCAGGATGGCCCCGTCGCGCGAAGCGCCTATGCGCACCCGCGACTGCAGGCCTGGCCTCCCGGGGCTGGATACGAGGTCAGCCTCGCGGCTGTTGGCAAGCCGTACGGGCCTTCCGGGAAAGCGCATGGCCAGGAGGCAGGCCAAGGGCTCCAGCTGTATGCCCGCCTTGCCGCCGAAGCCCCCGCCCACCGGCGCGGCTATGACTTCTATGTCGCGCTCGGGCAGGTCCAAGGCCTTGGCCAGCAGGGTGCGCACGCCGAAGGGAGACTGGGTGGAGCTGGCCACCGTAAGCCGCCCGTCCAGTCCGAACTCCGCTATGGCCACCCGAGGCTCCATGGCAGCGTGGTCGCCGGGGGGGAAAGAGAACTCGCCCTCCACGACCACCGGGGAAGCCGCGAGCGCCGCCGCCGCGTCGCCCTTGCGTATGCGGCTACGGTTGGCCACGTTGCTGCCCGGCTCGGGCAGTATAGCCGCTATGCGACGATAGGAAGCTAAATCAGGATGCAGTATGGGCGCTCCGGGAGCCAAGGCTTCCCGCGGGCTGCCCAGGGCTGGCAGGGGGCTAAAATCCGCCCGTATGAGGCGCAGCGCCTCGAGGGCCGTGGCCTCGTCGTCGGCCACGACCACGGCTACCGGCTCCCCGT
>JBGSKZ010000631.1:0-7117 GCA_041741035.1 Treponematales bacterium | reverse complement strand
CGCGGCGGTTGCGGACGCCGAGGCCGCGGCGCGGGTCCTGCCCCGGGGCGTACGAACAAAGGCCGAGGCCGCCCCAAACCAACATGCCGCGCGTACCGCGAAGCTCCGGCATACAATGTGGTGCTCCACGGCTCTACCTGGGCTAGGATCGGGGACTATGCCAAGAGGCTCTCTGCGGGAAGCGCTAGCGCGGGAACGCGGCTTCGTTCGGCGCTCGATGCGCTGCCCGTGCCGAGGGTCGACGCCTCCTGGCTACTCGTCGCCCTCCTGGCCACTAAGCGGCCCTGCATATTCGCCGAAAGCGAGGTCAAGGGAGACGGCACCGACTGGACCCGGGAAGAGCTCGGGCTCCTGGGGGACCTAGGCATAGCTCTGCCCGTTACGGTATTCGACGACGGCAGCCACCACTCGCCTCTTGTGCACTCTACGCCCTTCGGCGCCACCCTCCTCTTCGCCCCCGGGGCCCTCCTCGCCTCCGCCCATGGCGAGCCTGCCGATTCCGGCGTAGCTCCCGGCGGCCGTGTCGATACGGCAAGCTATCAAGCCCTGTACGAGCGCCGCATCCTGCCGCTCCTCCAGTATGCCAGCGCGGTATCGGCCGCGGCCGGCCGCAAGGCCCTGGTAACGGTGCCCGGCCTCGGCTGCGGCCAGTTCGCCGGGCCCTTCCATGGCAGTATGGGCCCGTATCTGCGGGACGCCCTGGCGGCCATACTCGAGCGGCATGCCGCCTCGCTGCCGGGCATACAGGCGCTGCGCTTCGACCCCTACGGCGAGTGCGCGAACGAGCGCCGGGAGTACGGCGGCCTATCCTTCCTGGTACGGCCCCTCGCGCTAAACGAGCGGGAAGGCACGGGTCTCGGCCTGCCCCAGCTCCTGCCGCCCCGGGACTATGAGGAAGCCGGCGACGACTACTCCGCGTGCGAACTCTTCAGCGTCGTGGCCTGGGATCACGTATCATGGCCGGGCAACGACTACTGGGCGGGCGCGCGCAGCACCGACGACGGGGTAAAGGCGGCCGCCACCGACGCTATGTTCGCGCTCTCCGGCGTTCGGGGCCGCTACGATCCGGCCGCCTGCTCCTACCTTCCGCCCCCCGGCGTGCGCGCCTGGGAAGATCTGGTCGACGAGCACCGTATGACCCTGCGGGCGGTGGACAATGTCATGGTGGTAGGAGGGCAGGCATGAACCATCCGATCGACGACTCTTCCGAAGAGCCCGAACTTCTGGAAGATATCGACGAGGCTTCCGCCCGGGAGGCCTGGCAAAAAACCGTGGATGACATGCAGACGGCGGGTGTTTGGTACGAGCTTATCGGAGGCTACAAAGGCAGCTGCTCATCCTCCGGTCCAGAGAGTTACAGAAAGATAATAAGCCGCCGACGCCTTGCCCTTGGCCGCAGCGATTTTTACGATGCCTTTATCCAAAAGCTAGAACTTAGGTATGGGGAACGAGTATTCCAAAGCGACTACATGGCCTGGATCGACCCTGGCAATCCCTACCGTAGCCTCCTCTGGTATATCGACTCCGCCGAGTCCATCGACTTTAGCCTGGAGGGAATCCCGGAGGGCGATCTTCGCAGAGCCGCCGTAAACGCCAAGGGACTGAAGGCAAATCGCCATGAGCTAGAAATGCCCTTTATGACTCTCTGGGAAATCAATCAAATCGTTTGGGGACCTGCCGTCGCCAAGACTCGATGGCACCTTATGGGTTCTATGGGCCTGGAGGAAGCCCGGAATGCCTTGGGAAATCGCGTGGATCCCCGCACGATCGTCAGCTAGGCTAAGGTTCATGAATAAGCCTATACTGGCAATTATAGTACTTTTGGCCTGTGTCGCGACCGCTACCGGCCAAACCCCGCTTCCCGTACGCTATCCTCCTCAGGCCGGGCTTCAAATCCATGAACACCCATCGCGTCGCCCTGTAGACGACGAAAGCTCGGTCGATCCTGCCGAGGCGGCCAGGCTTCTTCGGATGGCGGCTGATCTTGTGGAGGCGCGATTTAGCTTAGGCCTCGCGGCGAGCCCGATGCCGGCCCAAGAGCAGCTAGCCCAAGGCAAGCACACGGCCTTAAGCGCGGCGGAAGTTTCGGCGGGCGATCCAGCCGTGGCGGCGTTCTGGCGCGCGCGCGTTCGAGCCAGCGGGCGCTTATATAAAATTGACAGCCTAGGCTGATAGTTTTATCATTCCTTATCGGAGAAGCCATGAAAAAAAACCTAATTGCCATAAGCTGTTTTTTTATTCTAGTCTTTGCCGCGACGGCCCAAACAACGCCTACCACGGCTAATATTCCCGAGGATCTTAACCAGCTTTACGCTCTTGCCTTGGATCATCTCTTAGGTAGGGATAAGCCCATAGACCTTATTCAGGCCGCCCGACTTCTTCGGTTGGCAGCCGATCAGGGTCACGCAGAGGCGCAGTACAACTTGGGCATACTTTATTTCCGTGGCGAGGGAGTGTCCCAGGATTTCGCGGAATCCGCATTCTGGATGAAGAAATCCGCCGAGCAAGGGGACTGGGCAGCTCAATTCGTTCTAGGAAACCTCTACGCGACCGGCCGGGGAGTTCAGCAGGACTTCACGGAGGCGGCGCGTCTTTATAAGCTCTCCTCTGACCAGGGAAACGCCTTGGCGCAATTTAATCTAGGCAACGCGTACGCCAACGGGGAAGGCGTCCCCCTTGATTACGCAGAAGCCGCGCGCTGGTGGTTCTCCGCCGCCGAACAGGGGCATGAAAAGGCCTTGGCAAATCTGGGGAACCGAAGTTATTGGTTAAAAGCCGCGGCAGGCGGAGACCCGGACGCGCTATTCTGGCTCGGCAATGCCTATATCATGTCCACGCCGCCCGATTACCGCAAAGCCGTATCGTCATGGAAGGCTGCGGCAGAAAAAGGACAGGTACGGGCCTACTATAATCTTGGCTTGGCATACTTCAATGGCTATGGGGTAGAGAAGGATTATTCGGAAACCTTCCGCCTTTGGGAAGCGGCCGCGGAGGCCGGCCACGCCGAGGCTCAAGCCGGCTTGTCGGAACTCTACTACCAGGGACATGGCGTACAGAAAAACCATTCAGAATACTTGCGTTGGATTACCAGGTCAGCGGAAGGAGGAAACGCGCAGTCTCAATACAATCTGGGGATGTCCTACGCTAAAGGAGACGGCGTGGCTCCGGAGGCCGAACGAGCAATGTATTGGCTACTTAAAGCATCATACCAGGGTCATACGGATGCCTGCTTCAACCTTGGAGCCTTTGCCCTTAGCGCCGTCAAAGATACTTCGGAACCAAAGCTCACATCAGATTTGCTGATAATGGCCTATCAATTCTTCACGATAGCATCGGAGTTGGAAACTGATTTTGGAAAGAAATCTGAGGCGAAGAATTCCGCTAAAAAGACGGCAGCCCTTATGACCGAATCCCAAATCATGGAAGCCCAGGATAAGGCGACGGAAACCCTGAAGGCAATACAAGGTGAATAGCTTAACCATGAGGGCTACCGCTCTTGCCCGACTGGCGGTCCTTCGGGAGCCGCACCCTTGATACCCGTCCAGATCCTAAGCCGCTACGAGCTTGAGGCACGCCTGCGGGACGGCGGCCGCCTGTACAGCCACTGCGTATCCATCACCGATCCCGGCGAGCCCCTGGCCTTCGAGCTGGCTCCTGCCTTCAGGGCGGTGCTTCGCCTGAACTTCCACGACATTGACCGCAAGTCCGAGTTGCCGAAGGAGGATAAGCCCCGCCTGCCGCTGCTCTCCGACGCGCGTAAAGTCATCGATTTCTTCCTGACTACCCGGCCGGAGGCGCAGGGTTATACCGTGCATTGCCACGCGGGCGTGCACAGGTCAAGCGCAGTGGGACTTGCCCTGCTCTACCTCGAGACGGGTTCCGAAGCGGCCGCGGCAACGGAGTTGCTCCGGCTTAAGCCCTTGCCCATGCCCAACCGCCGCCTTATCGGGCTCTTTGACCGCGCCCTGGGCAGCCGTTTAGCGGCCGAATGCGAAGCGCTCTGGTCGCGAGCCGGCGCCTACCTTACGGGCAAGATAGGCATAGACCCCGACGACTACCTGGAGGAACTTGAGGAAGCGGAGCATGGTTTTGGCATGGAATAGAGCGAAAAGAAACTCTGCGCCGCCATAAAAGCCGTGCTACCATTGTAAGCAAGGAGTAACAATTTATGAAGATCCATATCATTGGCTGCGGCAACGCTTTTTCCAGCGAATCCTTCAACCAGTCCTTCGTTATCGAGGAGGATGGGCGGCGCATGCTTATAGACTGCGGCATGCAGACGCCCCAGGCCCTGGTTACGGCGCGCTATCGCCCCGCGGACATCCATGACATCTACGTGAGCCATCTCCATGCCGACCATGTGGGCGGCCTGGAGTTCTTCGCCTTCGCTCGCTACGACTGGGCCAGGCATCCCCGCTCCTGGCGGGAGGGAAGCTACGCCCCGCGGCTGATAGGCAACGTCCAGCTCCTGCGGGACCTCTGGGATAAGTCCCTCCGGGGAGGGCTCGAGTCCATGGAGGGCTTCGTGTCGAACCTGGAGACCTTTTTCGAGCCGGTACCCATAGAGCCGAACAAGCGCTTCGAGTGGCAGGGCTGGACCGTGGACCTTATACAGCAGATCCATATCATGTCCGGCTCGGTCATCATGCCCTCCTTCGGCATACTCTTCAGCCGCGAGGGAAGGAAGTCCGCATACTTCGTAACGGACAGCCAGCACTGCTCTCCCCGGCAAATCGAGGAGTACTACAAGAGGGCGGATCTAATCTTCCAAGACTGCGAGTGCACCGGCATAGACCTCCGCTTTCCCGAAGGGGCCAAGACCTATCTACAGGATGGCGTCCCGAAGGCCTGGCCCGAGGATGATATGGAAGCCCTGAATCTGCTCGCCCAGGGCATAGATCCACAGAAGTGGGCGCGGTACAAATTCTCCTCCGGCGTCCACGCCAACTACGCCCAACTGGCCGGCTACGAGAGCGCCAACTCCATAAAGCTGGATCCCCAGGTACGGGCCAAGATGTGGCTCTCCCACTACCAGGATTACGTCCTTATAGGCAAGGACCATTTCGGCAACGACGCGGACTGGGCCGCGGAGGCAAAGAGAGACGGTTTCGCGGGCTTCGCGAAGCTGGGCCAGCGCTTCGAAGTCTAATACGACAGCCTCCAAGGGCGGACTTAAGGAGGAAGGCTTGGCAACAAGGCACATGGGAGTAAATGGCTTGCCAGAGGAGCCGGAAGAGCTTGAAGAGCTTGAGTCGGTAGATTCTGAAGCAGTACCGGAGGGGATGGCAATGGCCCCGGCCAAGCCAGGCAACGAGAGTACGGAATCCCAGATATCCGGAGCGGACGAAAAACCCGACCCGGCCGTGAGTCTTGAAGATCTTCAGGCGATTTTATCCTACTATTCGGCGCAACTACCCAAACAGGAGCAAGCTGGCCTAAGTCAGGCGATAGATACGGGCATTGAGCGCCCAGGCATAGCTATGCATTCCTACGGGCAAGCCTCGACGGGCGAGGCGCGAGAATACGATATCAGCAAGGAAGAAGGGGATCATACCATGGACAAGAACGCGGATTCAAACCCGGGCCAAAACGGCTACGCGACCAGGGACTATATCAAGAGCCGAAAGAAGCTCTCAGGCCTCTTTTTTGAGACCGCCCTTCCCAACGAGTATCTGGTAGAAGTGGGGCGCAAGGAGATACGCCCGCGCCTGGGGGGCCGCCGTTTCCGCCTCTTCCGGAAATTCCTGCGGGTTCCCGCCTCGGTACAGACCCTAAACTTCACCACCGACAACGCCAATATGGATTACCAGGGCATAGGCATCGAAGGTTACGCATCCTGGCGTATCGACCCCGAGCATCCCGACCTGGCCATAAAGACCTTGGATTTCTTTGATGAAGACGACCCTATGGCCAGAACCAACGCGGAATTGCGCACCATCTGCGTTGAAGCCGTACGCCACGTCATATCCAATATGACCATAGACGACGCCCTAAAAAAGAAAGACGAAATCGCCGACAATCTGTCCCGGCAGCTCAAGGGCATAGAGCGGAAGTGGGGCATTATTTTCGATCAGGTGGGCATCGAAAAGGTCCGCATCATGTCGCACCGCCTGTTCGAACAGCTCCAGGCCCAGTTCCGGGACGGCCTGCGTCTGGAAGTGGAGCGCAAGCGCATAACTACGGACCGTCAGATTGCCGCGGAACAGAACGCCATGCGCGAGGGCACGGGCCTTGAAAGCATCATGACCAACCAGAAACTCGCCCTGTCGCAAGTGGAACAGAAATCCCGGGTTGAGGAGGCCGAAGCGGCCGAAGCCCACCGGCTGGCCTTACAGAAGCTGGAGCTAGATAGGGCCGCTTTCCGGGAAGAGCAGTCTTTCCGCATAGAGAAAGAAAAGGAGGGCCACGCCCTTGCCATCCTGGGGCGGACCTTGAGCACGGAACTCGCCGCCGCGGAACTGAGGCTACTCAATGAACAGTCCTCCGTTGAGGAAGTTAAAGCCAGGATAGGAGAACGCCAATTGGCCCTCCAGCGGCTCCAAAGGGAAGTATCCCAGGTTTTCTCCGACGAGGCCTTGGCTGCCGAGTTTATTCAACGCCTGCCCGCCCTTTATTCCGCGCTCAAGATCGACAACTATACCGTCCTGGATTCCGGCTCGGGCCAAATCTCTCCCGTTACCAGGGTGCTTTCCGAAGTCGCCGCCGCGCTCAAGGGGCTGGATTTGAAGGGGCTTTTCGGGAGTGGTAAGGACTCGGGCGGCGGAGCCTGATGGAGGGGCGCAGTTCCACGTTCAATAGTCAACATTGCGGCTGAGGATAATCTGATTTGGCCCCTGTCCCCTCGAGTATTCAAACCCGGGCAACGGCTCCGAGGCCAGGACCCAGGCCGCAGGAACGCCGCCGGGGGCCGAGAGGGCGACGATGCCCCCAACGATGGCACAGGTGGTGTCCCGGTCGATGCCCGCCGCCGCGTCCCGGAGCGCCGAGGCAAAGTCGGCGTGCTGTCGGGCGGCGACCCATAGGCAGAAGGGGACGGTGTCGAAAGCCGCCACGGCCATTCCGGAGCCGAGGGTCCAGGCGGCCCGCAAAGCCGGCATGTCCCCCAAGGTTCGGGCCT
>JBGSKZ010000630.1:0-1015 GCA_041741035.1 Treponematales bacterium | reverse complement strand
ATACTCCTCGGCCGTGCGCACGTCCAGGAGCAGGACGGAGCTATCCGGGGCGGCAAGGAGGGCGGCTAAATCATCGGAGGATAGCCTCGCGGGCAATTGAAGCTTAGCTTGAGAGCCGTTTCCGGCTGGCGAGCCAAGCGTTCCGGCGGCCGCGGCGGGCTTCGACGCCAAATCGCCGCGTGCGGGTTCATCGGCCACGCAGGAGAACAGGATAAGGCTCATAACGAAAACCGGAAAAATAGATTTCATGATTACTAATCTAATGAGGCCTCTGCCATAAAGTCAAACCTAGTTCCCCGAAGCTTATGTCTCGCAGATAAAGACCAGCGTAATAGTAGGGACCCATCGAGCGCTATGCCCTATATGGCATACCTGGCTTCGCAGACATAAGCTTCGGGGAACTAAGACAGTCAAACCGGGAGCGCTTAATGCCGGGAGCATGGAAGGCGCTCCCGGCGATGATATAGAGCTCAAGCCAGGAGGCTTTTCCTGCCGCCCGAACCCAGCCTTAGCCCTGCTTTTTTTCTATCTTGGCCCAGCTGTCCTTGAGCGATACCGAGCGGTTGAACACTGCTTTCGAAGCCGTCGTATCGGGGTCGCAGCTGAAGTAGCCTAAGCGCTCGAACTGGAAGAAAGCTCCCGGCTTTGCGGAAGCCAGGCTCGGCTCGCCGTAAGCGCCGTTTAGTACCTTGGCCGAATCGGGGTCTATGGTAGAGAGCCAATCCGTTCCCGCCGGCACGTCCATGGGCTTTTCCGCGGGGAAGAGCCGTTCGTAGAGGCGGGCCTCTATGGGCACGGCGTGCTCTGCGCTCACCCAATGTATGGTGCCCTTGACCTTGCGGTTGTCAGGAGCGTTGCCTCCCTTGGTAGCGCTGTCATAACTGCAGCGTACGGCCGTGACCTCGCCGCTGGCGGGATCCGTATCGTAACCGGTGCAGGTGACGATGTAACCGTAGCGCAGGCGCACCGAATTGCCGGGGAAGAGGCGGAAATACTTAGGCGGAGGCACTGCCTG
>JBGSKZ010000629.1:0-1435 GCA_041741035.1 Treponematales bacterium | reverse complement strand
GCACGCGTCGCTGGCGGGCCTGGCCTCCGGCTCGGGGGCAAAGGCCCTTTCGGCCCTCCGCGCCTCGACGCCCGACGACGCGGGAGCCCTCCGCGGCTCGTACGCATTAGCCCTGGCCACCCTGAACGCCCGCTACGGGGCAGCTACCGAAGCCAAGGAACTCCTCTCCCGCGCGCTCAAGCTAGGCTGGTTCGACGACCCCGCCATGGAAGCCGACGCCAAGGCGCTCCTTGCCGGGCTCTAGGCCAACGCGCGAAAGGTGTTCATAGACGCCCATTTCCATGCCGACGACCTGGCTGAAGTGCAGCCGGCTTGTATTGGGGCATACAGGAACTTGGGCGTGTACGGCTTGGCTTCAGTCCATGACGGCAAAGGGCTCGCGCTCACGCGGGCCCTTTTTCATGGCGGGCTACCCTGCCGCCTGTCCTTCGGCCTGCATCCCCAACTGCCGCTTATGGCGGAGGCCGACACCCTGGAAAGCCTGGCCCAAAGCGGCGAGCTAGCGGCCATAGGCGAGTGCGGCTTCGATTTTTTCGGCGACAGGCCCGAGCGCGTGCGCAACGAGGAGAACGAGCGCGTTCAGCGCGGCGTTTTCGAGTTCCAGCTCGGGCTGGCCGCGCGCCGCGGCTTGCCCCTCGTGCTGCACATGCGCAGGGCCGGCGACCTCCTTTTCTCCTACGCTAAGGCCTTCAACAAGCTCTCCGGGCTCATACTGCACGGCTGGACGGGCCCCGCCAACGAAGCGCGCGACTTCCTTAAGCGCTGTCCCGCCGCGCGCTTTTCCTTCGGCACTTCCATACTCAACGGCAATAAGAAGAGCCGCGAGAGCGCGGCCCTCCTCCCCCTGTCGGCCCTGCTTACCGAAAGCGACGCGCCTTTTCAGCCTCCCCGCGAGGCGCCGCTGCCCGGCGCCCGCCTCCTTCGCGCCTACTCGAGCTTCGAGGACCTGCCCCTTATCGTCGGGGAACTCGCCCGACTGCGGAATATGGCTCCGGAGGCGCTTAACGAAGCGATCTACAGGAATTTTACCGACTCATCCTTATTTGGTTAATCTATTTAACTATTAGTATTGACAAGGTAGGGGCGCCATGCTCTAGTTAGCCTCAGGCCGGGCGGCAGGCGCCGCCGCGGTCCTTTCTGAGCGGAACATTAAAGGAGCGCACGCCATGCTTCGTTGGGACCTTATCGCTATACGCGACGGCTTCGAGCTCGCGCTCGAAGGCAAGACCCTCATACGCCACACGCGTACCAAACCCTGGCTGCGCTTAGGCAGCGGCACGGCCCAATACAGCATGTTCCGCGGTAATTTTAAAAGCAGCGACCGGATCGAGCGCATGCTCGCCTTCTCCGACTTCAGCATAGAGCGCAAAGGCGACGAAGCCCTGCTGCGCTTCTTCGCCCCGGGCGCGTCCGCGGCCTCGCAGCGCCCCGCGCC
>JBGSKZ010000628.1:0-1141 GCA_041741035.1 Treponematales bacterium | reverse complement strand
CCGCGAGGGGCAGCGCGTCGGGCGGCGGGTCGGCGAAGATAACGAGCTCGTCGATGCGGCCGCCCAAGGCGTTTTCCGCCTCGAGTATGAGGGCGCGCGCCGAAGCGAAGCTTAGGGGGTTCCAGCGCAGCGGCGGAGGAGCGCCGTCGGCGCCTTCGCCCGGCTCCTGGGCCGAGTCCCGAGCGGCCGGATCCTGGCCGACCGGGGCGGGGCCTTCCTTGGCGGCCAGCGTAAGTTGCCTGCCTAAGACGCGGGCTTCGGCGCAGAAGGCCTCCAGTTCGGGAAGGCCGGCCGGAAGTGCTAACGTTGTCTTTTTCACGGCCTCAGTGTACTATGGCCGCCGAGCGGGCGCAAGGCGCCGGGAGCGTTCATGAGATTAGCACTGTGCCAGATCGATCCCCTCATAGGGGCTTTCGACGCCAATGTCGATTTAATACTCGCGGCCCTCGACGCGGTCGCCCCACGCCGCCCGGATCTGGCGGTCTTCCCCGAAATGGCCATTTCCGGCTATCCCCCTATGGATCTGCTCGGGCAGCCCGGCTTCGCCGAGCGGGAACAGGACGCGTTCCGCCGCCTGCAGCGTTCCTTGCCTTCCGGCATGGCCGTGGCCGTCGGCCATATAGGGCGCAACGAGTCGGGCTTGGGCCGCCCCCTTACCAACGAGGTGGCGGTGCTGCTGGACGGGCAGGTGGTATTCCGCCAGGCCAAGACCCTGCTGCCCACCTACGACGTATTCGACGAGGCCCGCTATTTCGAGCCCGCGCGGGAACGCAGGGTGTGGAGCCATAAGGGCCTGCGCATAGGCTTCGCCGTGTGCGAGGACCTGTGGAGCGAGACCGAGCCCGTGCCCGGCCTGCGCTATCCCATCGACCCCCCGCGCGAGCTCCTGGACGCCGGAGCCAGGCTTATCGTCGTCCCCTCCGCCTCCCCCTTCCAGATGGACAAGCTGGCCCTCCGCCAGCGGCTCTGCGCCGACCTCGCCCGCAGGGGCGGCGTACCCGTGGCCTACTGCAACGTGGCCGGCGCCAACGATTCGCTCATCTTCGACGGCCGATCCTTCCTGGTAGGCGCGAGCGGAGCCGTGGAGGCCCTCGGCCCCTTCGGGCGCGGCGAGCTCATCGTCGATATCGATACGGACGCC
>JBGSKZ010000627.1:0-1093 GCA_041741035.1 Treponematales bacterium | reverse complement strand
AGCTCGTTGCGGGAGCCTCGGCTGGTAAAGGCTGTCGGGGGAACAAAATGTTCTGCACCGACACGCCGACGGTCACGACGATTACCATTAAGACGATGGCCAGCATCGTCTTTTTGTCGAAACCACTCTCGTTCTGATCGTTAAAGTTACTCATGGTACCGGATCATAGCCTCCCGGATTAAAAGGATGACAACGTAAGATCCTCTTGGCGGCGAGGAGCGAGCCGCGCGCGGCGCCGTGCTTCTGGATAGCCTCCAGGGCATAGGCCGAGCAAGTGGGATAAAAGCGGCAGGACGGTTGCTTAAGCGGGGATATGGCTACCCTATAGAACTTGATGAGTCCCTGCAGGGCGGCCGAAGGCAGGCTAGCCATTGGCGCGGGCATGCAACCCGGCTCTGCGAATCAGCTCATCGAGCTGAGGTCGTCGAGTTACGGCGCTATCCGGGCCTGGAAAAATGACAAAGGCAAGGTCATAGCCCGACTTGAGCCCGCCCTTTACCAAGCGCCAGCATTCCGATACGACGCGACGCGCCCTATTGCGGGCTACGGCGTTGCCGTACTTCCTCACGGTAACGAAAACGGCGCGGGAATCCGCGCCGCCATTTGGCAGTACGTGGAGACGCATGCCTTTTACCGACCAGCGTACCCCTCCGTCGAAAACCGCGCCGATTTCGCGGCGCGTCCGGATGCGTTCGCGCTTCTTAAAACAGAAGCGCGCTACGCCCCCTTCTTCGTCCTGCACCGCGCTTAGTACTTCTTCTGTTCGTCGGAAATGGAAAGCTTGGCGCGGCCCTTGGCGCGGCGCCTCTTGAGGACGAGCCTTCCGCCCTTGGTCTTCATGCGGGCGCGGAATCCGAATTTGCGGACGCGGCGGGTCCGGCTGGGCTGATACGTGCGTTTCATGGTGACGTTCTCCTCGGCATATGGCTACGGGCTCATCGCCCGATAGCGTTTCTAATGGAATATAGCCGCCGGAGTATAGAATTTTTAGAGCCTTTCGTCAACGCCTTGGCACGGGGTCTTTACTCTTCCCCTGCGCGCTATGCAAGCGGCCCTATTCATGCAATACTTGGCGGCCTACTGAGTACTTTAT
>JBGSKZ010000626.1:0-10662 GCA_041741035.1 Treponematales bacterium | reverse complement strand
CGACCGGCCCCTCTGCGCCTTCGGGAGCGCCGGCCGAAGAGCCTCCGCACGCGGCGAGGGCCGCGCATATTAAAACGCCCGCGAGCGCGTAGAGGACCCGTCCCCCGCGCCGCTTCTGATTTGCGGAATGAATCATGGCTGTACGCTCCTAGCTCTTAGTTAAGATATTCCTTGACGGTATCGGCCATACGCCCCAATTCCGCGGCTACCAGGGCGTTAAAGCTGCCGGGGGGGAAACGCCCCGCACGGTCGGCTTGCCCCGCCTCGAGGCCGGTGAGCGCTTCTATGCCCTCATCAATAGTAGATACCGCATAAATGGAGAAAGTTCCATCCCGTATGGCCGACATAAGCTCCCGCGATAGGGTGAGGTTGGCCAGATTCTGCCTGGGCACCAATACGCCCTGGCTGCCGCTTAAGCCCACGCGTTTGCATATCTGATAAAACCCTTCCACCTTCTCGGTTACGCCGCCGACGGGCTGAATTTGCCCCATCTGGTTCACCGAGCCGGTTACCGCTATATCCTGGCGCAGGGGGACCCTCGCTATGGCCGAAAGGAGGGCGTAGACGGCGGTGGAGGAGGCTGAGTCGCCCTCGACGGCCGTGTAGGATTGCTCGAAGCAAATAGAGGCCGATACGGCCAGGGGTATGTCGCGCGCGTAGCGGCTCCGCAGGAAGCCCTCCACGATGAGCACGGCTTTATCGTATATCTCTCCTGAGAGGCCCGATTCTCCCTCTATGTTGATGACGCCGCTTTCGCCGGGCGATACCTGCGCGCTTATGACCGCGGGCAGGCCGAAGGCATAGTAGCCCCGGTCGTGGACCGCGAGCCCGTTCACCCTGCCTACGCAGGAGCCGGCGGCGGTGAGGATGATCTGCCCGCTCATGATCATGTCGGCCAGCTTTTCTTCGGGTAGGTCGGACATCCAGGCGCGCATGCGCTCTGCGGCCTCCACTTCCTCCGCCCCTATGCCCTGCTTGCCCGCCTTGGCCGCGCGGTAATCCGCCTCGCGCAGTAGGTCGGCTATGCGCGAAAAGCGTGTGGACAGGCGGTCTTTGTATTCGGAAAGCCGTATGCCGTACTCTATGACGGCGGCTATGCCCTCGGCGCTGAGCTCGCGCAGGCCCTCCTCGCGGCTGATCTTCCGTGAGAACGATACGTATTCCCGTATGGACTCGTCGTTCCGCGGCATGGACGAGTCGAATTCCGCGCTTATCTTAAAGAGCTTCTGAAAATCCGGATCGGCCTGGTAGAGCGCGTCATAGAGCATTTCGCCGCCTATCAGCACCACCTTCACGTCCAGTTCGATCGCCTCCGGCTTTATGGACGCCGGCTGGCCGAAGGGGCCGGCCTGGCTTTGAATCTCGAGTTTGCCGCTGCGCAGGACGCGCTTCAAGGCCGGCCAGGCTTCCTCGTCCTGGATGATATCCTCCGCCTGCAGGACCAGGAAGCCGCCGGCGGCCCTGAGTATGGATCCGGCGCGTATCTTCAGGTACGAGGCCCTGTCGCCGCCCGGCTCGTCGCCGCCCTGGTCTATGGCGCCGAACAGGCTCGCGTAGTTCGGGTTGGATTCCATGACTATGGGCGGCGCGCTAAGGCCGCCGTTGCCGGTGAGCAGATTGATGCCGTAGCGGGAGAGGGGCGCTTTGCGCCCATGGGGCCGTTCCCCCTCGTCCCTGCCCTGGAAGAGATAAAGGTGGCCGAGAGCGTCCCGCTCCAGTTCCCGCAGCCAGTCCCTTATTTTATCCTGAGGGTAAAGCTTGGCTATGAATTCGGCCTCCGCGTGCACCAGCGGCTCAAGCGCTTCCCTATGCAGGGCTTCCACGCGGTGGTCAAGCGAGGTCCTGCCGCGCTTGAGGTCGACGAAGAGCAGCCGCATACGGTCCATATGGCTGAAATAGCGCTCCCGCAGGCTTCCGTATTCCTCTTCGGCGATGGCCCCTCCCTGGGCCTTGGCCTGCAGCTCTTCGAAGGAGGCGGTTTCCCCGTCCCGCACGGGCATGATATCGGTGGCCGTCTGTCCGTCCTCGCTCTGCAGCTGCACGATGCGGAAACCGTCGGCGGCGAGCTCCGCCTCGAACGTGGCGAGCCGCCCGTTCTCCTCGTTCTCCCAGGCGGCCACGAGCTCTTCCTTTTTTTTCTTGAACTCGCCGCTTTCCGCCTGCATGGATACGAGCTTCTTCACGTTCTCTATGAAGCCGTGTATTTCCTTCTTGAATTCCCTGGCCTTGCCCGCCGGGAAGGAGAGGGCGCGCGGCGTGAGGGGCGAACGGAAGTCGTATACGTAGGCATAGTCCTTTAGGGCGAGAGGCTCGGGCTTGTAGGCATGCAGGCAGCGGAGCACCGCTGTGCGGCGTCCGGTGCCAGGCACCCCCGTAACGAAGAGATTGTAGCCTTTGCCCCGTATGGCCGTGCCCATTTCCAGGGCTTCGAGCGCCCTCGGCTGCCCTATGATAGCCTTGCCCCAGTCGCCGCCGTCCAGGCGCCGCACATCGTCCGCCGATACGGCATAGCGCAACTGCTCGTGGCTCAGCTTGAAACGTTCGGCGCTCATGTACCCTCCCGGGCGGCTGCTAATCCGCGTATTCTATCAGTTGGGATACCGGGACTATGGTGTAGCCCTCCGCCATAAGCGCGTTTATGAGCAGGGGCAGCTCGTTGAACAGGAAGTCGTCCCTGCCGCCTTCCGGTATGCCCAGCTGTATGGGTATGATGGAGCCTGGGCGCGCCGCGCTTACGACGCGTTCCACGAGTTCGTGGGCGCTCGCGTAGAGGCTCTGGGTAACGCTACCCTGGAAGCGCCCTACCCAGTCGAGGGGATCGATGTCCCTGCCTATATAGGCATAATGCATGGAGGCCGCCGAATCCAGGAGCACGCTGCTCGTGGCGTAGTAGGGAGCGTGCCAGAGCAGGCTCAGCTCGGCGCCGGTGGCCTGGAAATATTCGTCCTCCGTGCGCGCGAGCCCGCGTTTGACGAATTCCGCGTCTATGCGGTAGCGGGCGTCCGTGGCGTCGAAGACGCTGAAGAAGAGGTTTCCCGTCTCGTGGCCGCTCTGCGCCACGAGGCGCGCGGCCCCGGGATTGCGGCGTATGAATTCGCCGTTCAGGAAGAAGGTGGCGCGTATTTCATAAGCCTTGAGCGCGTTGAGGATAGTGACGAGGCCCTCGGCCCCTTCGTGCGCGTTTATCACCAGCGCAACTTCCCGCCTGCGTATGCGCGAGCCGTAGTTGAATATGCCGGGCTCCCGCGGGTCGTCCCGGTCGGGGAAGGGCGCGTAGCCGCGGCCTGGCTTGGGTAGTAGGCTCGTCGTGCCCAGGGTCTTGATGGAGCGCAGCATGATTAGGTTCTTGTAGGCGCCCGACGACAGGGCGTCCAGGTATACGCGGTAATTGGCGGAACTCGTCGACAGCTCGCGCGCCGCGTAGGAGGCGCCGCGTTGCCAGGATGCCGCCAGAGGCGAGCTTTCATAGGCCTGCTGGCCTACGCGGGCTACGGCCACGCCGGGCTTATCCTTGGCCCAGCCGTAAGCGTCCGCCTGGGACAGGGCGATGAGGGTCCTCGCGTCCCCGGAAAGCGCCACGAGCTCGGTAAGCGACTTCCCCGCTATGACGAGGCGGTCATTGGATACCCAGAGCGCGGAAAGCGCCTCCGGCGCCGCGAATATCCGCTCGGTGGCCCAGTTCGAATAGCGCCGCACGCTCACGCCGGCGGCGCTGGCTATGGCTATGCGGGTCTCGTCGGGCGACAGGGCGAGCGACCTGGCGCCGGCCACGTCGAGCTCCTGAAAGGACGCGGACAGGCCTTCGTCGCCCCGCAGGGGTATCTTTACGCGGTACGCGCCCGATACCCTGTCGCCGTTGCGTATGGAACCGGTGAAAATGGTCACCTCGTCGCTGGAAGGCCATATGACCTGGTTTACGACCGTGTTTCCCTGCAGGAAGAGGTAGGGCATGGCGCGCACCTCATCGCTCTGGCCGTAATCGTCGGGATCGAGGCGGTATAGGAAGATGTTCCTGCCGTCCTTGCACAGTAAGACCTTGCCGCCGTCGGGGGATATCCAGAAGGAGTCGAAGTTCGGGTCGTAGGGGAAGGGGGCCTTGCCCACGAGGCTGCCTGGCGCGACGATGCCCGAGTAAATGGCTTGGGTGAAGAACTCTTCGGGCATGATGCGGTACATGGAGCGCTCTCGGAGTACGTAGAGGCTGCCGTTGGCGCTCCAGCGCGCCTGGGCTATGCGCCCCTTGCCTATGCGCCGCCAGCTCTCGTCGGGTATCCTGCCCGTGCGCGCCTGCTCGATAGAGAAGTAAAAGAGCTCGTTGTCGCGGCTGTATACGAAATAGCGCGAATCGAGCGACCAGGCGGCAGGGAAATTGTCCACGGAGAAGGCTATGCCCTTCGCTATCGTGGTGTTCGACGACTTCGTTATGTCGAAGAGCATGAGGTCGCCGCGGGCGGCGCCCGTGGGCGCTATGTAGAGGATGAGGCTGCCGTCCGGAGCCGGCCTCGCGTCGACTATCTTGCCCTGCTGCACGCTCGAGCCCCGCGCGAACGAGGGGAAGCCCGCTACCGGCTTCATGCCTCCAAAGCCCCGCTCGGTCATGAATACGCCGTAGCGGTTGCGGATTTGCAGGCGCCTGCCGTCGTCGACTATGCTCAGGGCCTCGGGGTAGAAGCTTAGCTGCACGGCTTCCGGGGCCTCGGCCTTCGTCGCGAAGAGGGTATCGTAGGACTGCCCGTCGGGCAGGTCCACTCGCGTGCTAAAGAGTATGGTGTCGTCCGGGGCGATGTCCGGGCTTAGGAATTCAAGATCCGCGCTGGCCTCCTGGGCTACGGCGAACGCGAGAGCGAGACTTATAAGTAAAGCGTACGGGTTTTTGGTCATGGCATACCCTTTCGATCAATTTTCGGCAGTAAAAGCCCGCTTGCTGAGCCTGTTTAGCGCTCGGGTGATGCACAGTATACTCGATTTAAGCATATGCCGACACAGGGAATAGGGCGACCGGCGGCGGCGCGCTTAAGCCGGCGCCGCCGGTCGGGGGATATCTGCGGAGTGGACGAGCCTATCGAAGCGGAAAGAACTGTTCGCAATGGCCAGAGCCTTTGATCTTCTGGCGCGTTACGCGGCAGGTGCCTTCTTTGCCGGCATCTACCTTTATTATCTTCTTATCCGCATAGTATGTGCGTTGCCCATCCCATTGTATGCAGGCGTAACAATGCTTCTTGCCGGCTTCCATAAATTCTTGGGACATCCGGTGCTCCTTTCATGCCTCTCTATCCATGATAATGATGCTTTTTATGTTTCGGAGTATAGCACGGAATACTCCACGGCTAAATAATAAAATCACCTGTGCCGCGCTTGTGCGCCGAGCGGAAAATGGGCTAGTCTGGCTCCATGAGCGACAACGCGTCCAGCAACGGCAGAATAATACGGGAGAGCGGCAAGCTCTCCGCGCTCACGCTCATATCCCGCGTGCTTGGCCTCGTGCGGGAGATGACCAGGGCCGCTCTCATGGGCACGGGCGTGCTCGCGGAAGCCTTCACCGTGGCCTTTACCACGCCGAACCTGTTCAGGCGCCTCTTCGCCGAGGGCTCGATGTCCGTGGCCCTCATACCCACCATGCGCGCCTATTTCGTAGCCGGCGACGAGCGGGATACCGAAGAGTTCCTGTCCGCTACCTTCAGCATGTTCGTGTACGCGGTAGGCATCGTGGTAGCGGCGGGGATAGCCGGCTCGGGGGCTATCGCGGGCATGTTCTCGGCCCTGGCCCGGGAGGGCACGATAGTGGACGCGGCCGAAACCGCCGTATTGCTGCGTATCATGTTCCCTTTCCTGGCCCTGGTGTCGATGGCGGCCTTCCTGCAGGGCATACTTAACGCCCGCGACGTATTCGGCCCCCCCGGCTACGCGCCCATACTCTTCAACCTGGCCTTCATAGGCGTTCCCTATCTCATCGGCTCCTGGGCGCCCAACCCGGCGCGGGCCATGGCCATGGGCGTGATCATAGGGGGGCTGCTGCAAGCCCTATGCCAGCTCCCCGCCGTTATACGGCTGGGAGCGCGTTTCCGCTTAGTGTCCCCCCGGCGCGCTTTGGCCAATCCCGGCATGAAGAAGGTGATACGGCTCATAGCGCCTACCATCGTGGGCATGGCCGCGTACGAGCTCAACGGCCTGGTATCCGTGGCCCTGGCCAACGCCAGCGGCTCGGCTACCAGCCTTTCCTTCTCCATAAGGCTGCAGGAACTCATCCTGGGCATCTTCATCGTATCCATAGGAACCGTGCTGCTTCCCGAATTATCGGGCCTCGCCGCCGTCCTGGACTGGGAGCGCTACGTGGACCGACTGGTGCGCGGCCTTGAGACCGTGCTCCTCATTACCGTCCCCGTGGCGTTCTTTTCCATTATAGAGCGCATCGATATCGTCAGCCTCGTGTATAAATCCGGGGCCTTCGGCGACGAATCGGTGAGGATGACGGCGGAAGCCTTCCTGTATCACTCCCTGGGGCTGGTATTCATAGGCGTTCACCGCATACTGGCCCCGGCCTTTTACGCCCGCGGCAATACGAGGCTCCCCGCCATAGCCGGCGTAGCCGCAGTCTTCGTCAATATAGCGCTGGCCCTGGTCCTCTCGCGCGGCATGGGAGGCGGCGGCATAGCCCTCGCGCTGTCGGCGGCCAGCCTGGTTCAGGCCGCGGCGCTGGTGGCCATGCTCCTCAATTTCAAGCTGCCCGGCCTCGCGGCCGGCCTCAAATCGGCTCTGCTCTACGCCCTGCGCCTTGCGCTGTACTCCGTCGTGGCGTCGGCGCCGGTCTATCTGCTCAGGCAGCCGCTTTCGCGCATGTTCGGCGCCCATACTTCGAAGCTCATCTCCTCGGGGCTGCCGCTCCTGGCGTCCGCCCTGGTTTTCGCCTTTATCGGCGTGGGCCTCCTCGTCATGACCAGGGACGGCGTGGGGCTGTCGCTTATCTCCTCATTTAGGCGAAAGAAGCGTTAAGGGGAGCCTGCTTTCGCCCAATCCGCCCTTGACAAAAAAGGCGCGTATTGCTAAGGTACCGACGCTTCGCATGCCCTTGTAGCTCAGTTGGCAGAGCACATCCATGGTAAGGATGAGGTCAACGGTTCGATTCCGTTCGAGGGCTCTCTGTTTATCCGGCTGGATAAACTGTGGCCGGGCTTGGCGCTTATCGCTTCGCGCCATCCGTTCGGGGGCTCCTGGCTCTGTGCCGCTCGGCGGCGGAAGCGTGCTGGAGAGCTGGGCGATGGCGCTTATCGCCTCTCGCGATAAGCTCTTTTTTTTTCGGCGTTGCAAGGCGTAAAACCCTGGCGCCTATCTCCTTTTGAGGAACGTGATATGGCTAGCAAGAAACAGGTAATCGAGATTATCGCTATGGCGTGCACCGAGTGCAAGCGTCGCAATTATACGACCACCAAGAATCGCAAGACCATGCAAGAGAAGCTTGAGCTCATGAAGTACTGCAAATGGGACCATAAGCACACGCTTCATAAGGAAACCAAGGTAAAGTAAGCGCGGGCGAGGCAAGTCTGCCGCGCTTTCGCGATGCCGTGGCGGGTATCGCGCGCGTATCGATCGGGCTTTAGGAGCCCGCTCGATTCGCGATTAGGCCAGTAGCTCTAATGGTAGAGCGCCGGTCTCCAAAACCGGATGTTGAGGGTTCGAATCCTTCCTGGCCTGTGTTGCACTTATTCGGCGCCGATTTGGCCGCCGAGGCTCCTCCGCGCTCATCGTGGCGCGGTTCGTCTATTTACGGCCGGAGGCCGGCTAGGGTAGCTGGAGACTGGTTTTGGTTCTATAAGGAGACGTCATGGGTAAGGTAATCCAGTTTTTCAAGGATAGTTATGGCGAGCTTAAGAAGGTAGTCTGGCCTTCGCGCGAGAACGTCCTTGCCTCGACCAAAGTAGTCATCGTATCTACCCTGATCGTTGCCATCTTCCTCGGCCTGGTGGATTTCCTCCTGGTTCGCGGCATCGACCTCTTCTTCTAAGCCGGTATACGCATGGCCAAATCATGGTACGTACTGCACGTATACTCGGGCTACGAGAATAAGATCGAGCGTACTATCCGCATGCTTTTGGCTAACGGCGAGCTCGATCCCGCCATCGTGGCTGACATAAAAGTGCCCAGCGAGGATGTCGTCGACGTAAAGGACGGCAAGAAGCGCACGAGCACGAGGAAGATGCTGCCGGGCTATATACTGGTGGAAATGGACCTGCCTGAAGCCAGCTGGAAGGCTACCTGTTCTTCCATACGCAAGATTACCGGCGTTACCGGTTTCGTGGGCGCGACCATGCACAATAAGCCCGCGCCCATATCGCAGGATGAGGCGCGGCATATACTGCAGCGCGCCGGCGAGATACGCGGCGACCGTCCCGCCAAATCGCGCCAGAATTTCGCCATAGGCGAGCAGGTAAAAATCATAGAGGGACCCTTCGACTCCTTCACCGGCACTATCGAAGAGGTCAATCAGGAAAAGAGCAAGCTTAGGGTCATGGTCGGTATCTTCGGGCGCGCCACGCCCGTGGAAGTCGACATGCTCCAAGTCGAGAAAATGTAAGGCGGCGCCCCTTAAAGGCGCTTTCCATATTCGGGTGCAGCAGGACCTGCGGCTTCGGCGCTTCGCGCCGGGCGCTCGTCCGCTCCGCAGGATGGGAGCCGAGGGTCTAACCCGATCCTTGGCGCTATCCCCGGCTCTCGAATCCCCCCAGCGGGGGTCGAACCGGGGGCCTGCCTCCTTAAAGAGGAGCGCAGGATACCACGAAAGGAGTCTATATGGCTAAGAAAGTGGTCACGGCAGTAATTAAGCTGCAGTGCCCGGCGGGCAAAGCGACGCCCGCTCCGCCCGTAGGTCCCGCGTTAGGGCCTCACGGCGTAAGCGCCCCCACGTTCTGTCAGCAGTTCAACGACAGGACCAAGTCGATGGAGACGGGGCTCATCATTCCCGCCATCATCACCGTCTATAAGGATAAGAGTTTTACCTTTATCCTTAAGTCCCCTCCCGCTTCGGTGCTTATAAAGAAAGCCGCCGGCCTTGAGAAGGGCTCCCCGGTGCCTCATAAGCAGAAGGTGGCCAAGCTGCCCCGCGCCAAGGTAACCGAGATAGCCAAGATTAAGCTCAAGGACCTGTCGGCCAACGATATCGAAGCCGCAGAGCGCATCATCGCCGGAACCGCCCGCAGCATGGGCGTCGAAGTGGAGTGGTAAGCCATGAAGCACGGTAAGAAATACCTCGAGTCGATCAAGAAGGTCGACGCCGAGAAAGCCTATGAAGTAGCCGAGGCTTGCGCTCTCGTAAAAGAGATCAAGTGCGCCAAGTTCGACGAGACCGTAGAGGCTCATATCCGGCTTAACCTCAAGAAGAGCCAGTCCGTACGCGACACCGTCGTCCTTCCCTTCCAGTTCAGGGGCGAGAAGAAGGTGCTCGTGTTCTGCAAGCCCGAGAAGGAAGCCGAGGCCATGGCCGCCGGCGCCGCCTTCGCGGGTTCCGACGAGCTCATCGAGAAGATCAAGGGCGGTTGGATGGACTTCGACATAGCGGTAGCCACCCCCGATATGATGAAGGACGTGGGTAAGCTTGGTATGGTGCTCGGCCGCCGCGGCCTTATGCCCAATCCCAAGACCGGCACCGTCACCTTCGACGTGGCGGCCGCCATAGCGGAGCTCAAGAAGGGCCGCACCGAATTCCGCACCGACAAGACGGGCATCATACACATCGCCGTAGGCAAGGTATCCATGGACGCCGACAAGATAGCCGAGAACGTGACCACGCTCCTCGGCGAGATAGCCAGGAAGCGTCCCTCGGACGTTAAGGGCGATTTTGTCCAGTCCATTTATCTTGCGTCTACCATGAGCCCCAGCGTCAAGCTGGCCACCGCCAAGGCAGAGAGGTAAGCTATGGCACTTCGCGCAAAGAAAATCCAGCCGAGCAAGGCCGAGGCCATCGCGGCCATAGAGGCCAAGATACAGAACAGCCAGGACTACATCTTCACCGACTACCGCGGTCTTACCGTGGAGCAGATAACGACCCTTAGGGGCCAGCTCCGCGCCAAGAACGCCGAGTATCACGTGATCAAGAACAACTTCGCCCGCCTGGCGTTCGAGAAGCTCCAGTTCCCCGGCGTCGGCGAAGCCCTCGCCGGCCCCACCGCCGTAGCCTTCGCCAAGGCCGACGCCAACGAGATAGCCAAGATCATCCTGGATTTCGCCAAGGAGACTTCGGTTAAGCTCAAGGGCGCCATCGTCGAGAAGGAATTCCTCAACGAGAAGGCTATCATAGAGCTGTCCAAGCTCCCCGGACGGAACCAGCTCATCGCCATGTTCATGGCCGGCCTCAAGAGCCCCATACAGAAGCTCACCTATACCCTCGTCGCGCTTCAAGAGAAGCTCTCGGGCGGGGCGGAGGCCTAAGCTTCGCGTCGTAAAGCCTTTTGGGCCTTCAGGCTTCCGGTTAGCTGCCGTTCCTGAGGGCCTTGAGTTAAGCCTCCCGTATGGGAAGGCAATATAGATTAAGGAGAAGATAATATGGCAGCCCTTACGATCGACCAGATTCTCGACGCCATCGCCGAGATGAAAATCACCGAGATCGCCGATCTCATCAAGGCCATGGAGGAGAAGTTCGGCGTTACCGCCGCCGCTCCCGTAGCCGCCGCC
>JBGSKZ010000625.1:0-4840 GCA_041741035.1 Treponematales bacterium | reverse complement strand
CCGCATGGCCCCTCCATTGCCCCAGGATCCGGTGCCCCCGAAGGCCGCCCGGGAAACCGTGCGCCAGTCCTCCCCCCGAGCTATGGCGGACAGGATTGTGTGCGCCCCTCCCCCATAGCCCCGGGCGGGATCCTCGGCGTAGCGGAAGGCGAAGCGCCGGGCCAGGTCTTCCGGGTCGATTCGGCCCCGTGCCTCGAGGGTCTCCACCACGGAGACCGCCATTGCGGTGTCGTCGGTCCAGCGCAGGGATCCCGGCGGAATCTGTCCGGCCTCGATCCGTGCCGCGACCTCCGCCGGGTCCCTGGAAAAGCAGGCCTCCCCGAAGGCGTCCCCCGCGGAGAGTCCCAGCAGGGACAAGCGGGCGGGGTCCCGGCAACCGCCATTCACGACTCGCCTCCCGGCGCGGCAGAACCGCTCGGAGCCGCCCCGTCAGTCTCGACGTCGGTGCTGACGTAGATCTCGCCGTTCATCATTCCTCCTCCCTCGGTTCCGCATCTTCCACCGCCGGCAACTCTTCAAGCAGGGAATCCAGCTCGGCGGCGAAGTCGGCGACGCGCGCCTTCGTGATTTCCAGGCTACGCTCCTCGAGTCCCGCGCCGAGCACCCGGTCGAACTGGCGGACGAAAAGCCGGTTCGGCTGAGCCTGAGGCCTGGTCTCGCGGAGCAGGCGGGCCGCCTCGTCGGCGTCGCCGGTTTCTAGGTATAACAGGGCCAGAGCCGCGGCCGTCGAGCGCGCCACGCCAGCCCAGCAGTGCACCACGTAGCCGCTTGCCTCCTCATGCGTACGCCGCCAGAAATCCACCACCCGCCTGGCGTCTTTTAAGGCCGGTATGCGCGCCAGCAGGGGCACGCGGAAACGCGATCGGTCCGTTACGTCGTAAAAGCCCAACCTGAGTATGCGGCGGAAGGCTCCGCGGAATTCGGGGCGCAGGAAGGTACCCGGCTCGGGCCTTTCCCAGGGCGCGCGCGGGTTGCCTATGGACACCAGATGGTCGGGCAGGCGCTCGCCAGCCTTGACCAGCTCGACGAGTTCAGGCTCGCCAAATACCAGGATAGTCTTCATTATGCCCACCTCGGATCGGGAACATCCACGTGCGCCGCTATCTTTTCTACCCGGCGCCCCACGTCGTTTATATCGAAAAATACCATTGAGTGCGGATAGCAACCGTTGATATAGCGGCCCCAGCGGCCGCAGCTGGAATGCACATGGCCGAAAAGGTGCCAGCGGGGCAAGCGTTCGCGTACGAGGGTTCGGAGGGCGGGTATGCCGTATGACCGGCCCCTGGTGCCGTCCATGATACCCGTAGGCGGCGCGTGGGTGACGAGTACAGTACGCCGGTCAACGAGGCTCGCGAGCGCGACTAGGTCGCGCGCCATATCGGCCTCGCTTCTGTGGTCTATGGCCCAGCGGTAGCCTACGAAATTCATGGCGCCGAATTCCGCGCGGCGGCCGTGCAGGTTCACAAGCCCATCGCCGTCCGCCCAGGCCGTCTCGTCGTGGTTGCCCGGCACTAGGAACACCGGCTTGCCCGCTTTGCTCAGGATAGCCCGGAGCCGCGCCTCGACGACGGCAAGGCCGCGCCGGTTTATTTCGTCCAGGCCGCGGGCCGCCGCCTTCCAGGGCTTTGGGTCGTCCGCATCCGGGAGCTCCTCGATGAGGTCATCGGGGCGCACGCCCACTTCGCGCACGAGAAAGCTTTCAGGTAGGAGCAGGTCGTCCAGGAGGTCGCCCGCCAGCACGCCCGCGTCGAACGGCCCTTCTGCCAGGGTTTTAGCGAAGAGCTCGAAGGCCGGCCGCAGGGCATGCAGGTCGGAACCGAAGAGCAGCCTCATTCAGCGGCCTCCAATTCTTCAAGGCTCTCGTCTATAGCCGCGCGGAAATGCGCCGCCAAGGCGGCTTTGCGCAGTTCGAGGAGTTCCTCGTCGGCTGCGGCGGGCATAAAAGCGCCTAGTGATTGTAATCGCGGCGGGGCCAGCATGAGATCCTCGATAAGCCGGGAAAGGTCCCCGGCCTTGTAGCGCGCCTTCAGATAGCGCTGACTCCCCGACGGGTCCGGAACCCAGCGCCCGCGGCCTTCCTTGTCCACTTCAAGCCGGCCCGGGGCGGAATGCCGGAAGTAACGGGCGCCCGTTACCGCCGCCAGCACCGCCGCCTGGTCATAGCAGGCCCAGTCCAGGCCCACTGCATGGAGCCAATAAGCCGTGCGGACGGGATTGCCCCGGGGCGCCTCCCTGCAGAACCGGGCGCCCGCTTGGATCGAACCACCCAGCTGTCCATCGCAAATCACGACGGGGGTCGGCCAGGACTCGAGGACCCGCCGCGCCGAGCCGGGATCCTGCCGCAAATTGTATTCTATGCCCTCGGGGATACGGCCTGCCATCAGCACGAGCTTCCGCACGGAGCGGCGTATAAGCTCATCGCCGGCAAGCGGGGAAGCGTCGTCAGGGCCGGAATCAAGGAGGGCGGCCAGGTTGGGCAGGGGGCCAATGCCAACCAGCACGACATCCGGCGCGGCCCGCGCGGCGAGCGTCCTCCTAAGGAGCGCAAGCGCCTCCGGCGCATCGTCCGTTCCGCGCCCCGCCGGCTGATACGCTTCCGTGAGGAAGCGTATATACGATAGTTCGGCATGCTCGTCTATGAAACCGGCCCTGCCGAAACTTCCCACCGCAAGCTCCGGCCTGCCGTACCAACGGTTTATCGCCTGAATGGCTGGGACGCCCCAAACGGCTGAGGTGCAATACGTAAGCGCGAGGACTTCCGCCAGGCCGCGGTCCGCCAGCGCGTGCATGACGGCCAAGGCTCCGGCATCGTCCACGTCCTCGTTCATATCCGTGTCCAGGATAAGGGGGACGGGGCGCCGGCGCGCGGCTGGCAGAGGGGGGAGCTCAGCCAAGGCTCACCGTCCCGTCGGGCGCTACGCGCAGGACAGTCCCGCAGCGCCGGCAACGCCCCCGCATAGGCTTGGCTACGCGAGTACGTACGCCGCAGATGGGGCACTTGTCTATCAAAGGGAAGCGGGGCGCCGTAGGCTCTTCGCGCTTGCGCCGCAGAGCGGCCCGCGCCTCCTCTTCGGTATTAACGATCTCGAAGAATTGGGCGAATCCGAGCAACTGGAAAACTTCAAGGATCTTCGGATCAAGGCCGAAAAGAACCAGGCGACCATCGCTCTGCTTAAGGAGTTTCAATATTGCCGTGAAGCAGGAGACTCCGGAATCGCCAATAGACTTGCACCCACTCAAATCAATGTCTAGGTTTATGAAGCCGGCTTCGATACGCTCCGAGATCGACGCCGTGAACCATGGTGCCGAGTACGAATCCAGGTCCCCTTCGAGGCGCACGACCAGGCACTTCGTAGGACTCAATCGCGCTTCGAAACGGAGCCGCCGGCCAGCGTCGCCTTCCACCACTGCGCCTGCTACGGACTTCAGGATCACCGTGGCGTTGGCAGGTTCGGAGGCAAGCCAGATAAAGTCAGCCCAGCCGAAGGTCTGAACCATTTCTCGTACGGCCGGCGAGGGGAGGAGCACCAAGGCCCCTCCTCGCGTCTTCAAGGCCTTCAAGATAGCCCAGATTACGCCGAAAGACCCTTCGGACAGCCACTCGATACCGCGGACATCGAGTACAAGGTAGAGTATACCGGTATCGGCAACGACAGCCTTTAATGCGTAATCAGCCCACCCCCTAGTACCGCGGTCCAGGACTCCGGTCAGTTCCACGAGGAGAGCATTATCCGCGGCTCCGTCAACCTTGTCCGACAGCTGTCCCAAAGCAAAGTCCAGCATTCCTGTGGGGTCTTTCTGCCTCTGAAAGGGAAGGGCCATCGATGCTCCTGCTTTTCTTATCGTTTCGGGCTCGCTTAAGTATACGACAGGCGGCGCTAAAAGATAGGCCCGACTAGCACGGCTTTCATGCGGCATCAAGCGCGTATGCTACAGCGGCTACCTAATCGGCCGGCATGGAGAAGTAACCATCAATCGCTCCCGCTTGCGCCACGCCGAATCTTGGGCTACGGTATCAAAGCGATAAGGAGACGATACATGGAACAGAGCAAAAACAATGAGCTGCGACGATACTTCATGTGGTCCCTGCTGGCCGCCATCGGCTTTTCCGTTATCATTGCCGCCTTGAGCCCGGCCTTGGCGCGCTTTGCCAAGCCTCTGGATCAAGGCTCTTCGTGGTATTACTGGCAGCTTGCCGAGCCCAGCTTCTGGACCAGGGCCAGCGCCTGGGGTCTCTATGCCGCGCACCAGGCCTTCGTTTGGGTATTGGCGTATCTCATGCTAAAAGAGGGCAATCACCCCGACCGCGTGGGCAGGGCGAACAAGCTGGCGCTCTGGGGCAACCTCGGCTTCATGGGCCTGCACCTGTTGCAGACCCATGTATTCTACGACGGCATAGCCCAGGACGTGCCGGTATGGAGCAGCCAGTGGTCGGTGATCATTATGCTCGTGATAATTATCTACCTACTCATACCCAGGCGAGGCATCTTACTCGGCCTTAATATGAGCTTAAAGAGCCGCGCATATGGATGGATACGCAAGTACCATGGCTACTATATATCGTGGGCCCTGGTATACACCTTCTGGTTCCACCCTATGGAAGGCGACTACGGCCTCCTTACCGGCTTCTTTTATATGTTCCTATTATTCATGCAACTGTCCTTCGCGGGCACGCGGCTGCATACGGCCCTAGGCTGGTTGGCCGTGCTGGAGCTAACCGTTGGCCTCCACGGCCCCGCCATAGCTATTCAGAAATTTCTGGCTGAATCTGGCGGCGCGTCGCTCTTTACCGACATCTGGCCCATGTTCCTCTTCGGCTTCGCGGGCGTGTTCGTATTCA
>JBGSKZ010000624.1:0-4561 GCA_041741035.1 Treponematales bacterium | reverse complement strand
TCCAAGGCCGGCGTCTTCGCCCTGCTGGCCCTCATGGCGGCCCTGATCCTGGCCCCTGCCGGCTTGGATGCCGCTACCCAGGCCGGCGCGCTCCGGGTACTGGGCTGGCTGGGCCTGGCCACCGCCCTCTTCGGCGCCCTCTACGCCATATACCAGGAGGACATCAAGAAGACCCTGGCCTGGTCCTCCATGGGGCAATTGGGCTACGTGGTGCTAGCCCTGGCCATAAACGACCAGGCCGGCTGGACCACGGCGCTCTACCTGGCGCTGAACCACTTCCTTTATAAGGGCATGCTTTTCCTGGCCATAGCGGGCGTTATACAGCGCGTGGGCACGCGGAACATGTACGAGATGGGCGGCCTCATCAAGAAGATGCCCTTCAGCTTCCTGTCCGTGCTCATGGCCATCATAGCCCTCTCCGGCGTGCCGCCGCTCTCGGGCTTCGGCGGCAAGTGGCTGCTCTACTCTTCCCTAATCAACAAGGGCTGGTACCTCGAGGCGGCCGTGGCCTTCTTCTCCAGCGCCGTGGCCTTCCTCTACCTTTACCGGCTCATCCACAGCATCTTCCTCGGGCAGCCCAAGCCCGGCCAGGCCCTGGTAAAGGAAGCGCCGCTGGCCCTTACCCTGCCGCAGGGGCTCCTCATGGCCGTCCTCTTGGCCGTATCGGCTTTCCCGCGCCTTATGCTTGATCCCATCATGGCCATAGTCGGCAGCCGCTCGGGCGTCATACTGGCCTTCGAAGGCTCCAGGCTCGTTTCGCCCCTGGGCTATTGGAACGGCACCCTCTCCATGGTCGTTACCGCCGCGGTATTCGCGCTCTGCTTTATCTGGATGCTGGCGAACCTGCATAATCCGCAGTCGGTGAAGCAGTTCAACATCGTGTACGCCGCCGAGCGCCCGCACACGCCGGCCACCACCCACTACGCCTTCGCCTTCTTCGAGCCCTACCGCAAGGCCCTGGGCTTTTTGACGAGGGAGCGGGCCGAGCGCTTCTGGGACGCGACCGGCACGGGGATAAACGCGCTGGGCGGGGCCCTGCGCAGGCTCTATACCGGCAACGGCCAGACCTACGCCCTGCATATCGTCCTCTACGTTGCTATTCTCTACCTGATCATGGGGGTCTTATAATGGACGCGACACTACTGCAGCGCATAGGCTACGCCTTCGTATCGCTGTTCGTCATCACGAATTACGGCCTCCTCCTTATCGGCTCCATGGCGCGCATAAGCGCCAAGGTGCAGGGGCGCGTGGGCCAGCCGGTGTACCAGCCCTACATCGATATCATCAAGAGCAGCGCCAAGCGCAACTCCATAGGCCACGGCGTCATGTTCTACCTCGGCCCCGTGTTCCGGCTGGCCGGCGGCGTAGGCACCTACATGTTCATACCGGCGGTCTTCGGCTCGGCCCTGTTCATGAACTTCAGCGACTCGGGCGACCTCCTCCTCGTCATGTACTTCATCTTCTTCGGGCAGCTCGGCATGGCCTTGGGCGCCAGCGAGGGCGGCCACCCCTACAGCGCCATAGGCGTGAGCCGCGGCCTGGCCCAGATGACCGCCTTCGAAGTGCCCTTCGCCCTGTCGGTGATAGCCGTGGCCATACAGTACGGCACCCTGGACATAACGGCCATCGTGGCGGCCCAGCAGGGAGGCTTCATGCACTGGACCCTGGCCACCAATCCCCTGGCCGTGGTGGCGGCGCTCATAGCCTTCCTGGGCATGTCCATGCACAACCCCTTCAGCGTGGTCATAGCGCCACAGGAAATACCCATAGGCCCGCCCACGGAGTACCAGAGCAACCTGTTGGGCATGCTGCAGACCAACCGCGCCATTTTCAACGGCGCCAAGCTGGTGCTGTACATGAACCTTTTCTTCGGCGGCGCCACGAACATAGTCGTAATGGTGATCAAGACCTTCCTGATCTACTTCATCAACGTGTTCGTGGGCCAGGCCTTTCCAAGGCTGCGGGTCGACCAGTCGATACGCTTTTTCCTCGGCGTGCCTACCCTAATCGGCATAGCCTCGGTTCTCATAGCGGCATTATAGGAGGCGCACCGTGAGCGACAAGAAACTGAAACCGGCGCCGCTGGCCAACGAAGGCCTCGCGCCGGACGAACGCGGGCTGTTCTGCGACGCCGCCCCCCGGGAATACGAGCCGGCCAAGGGCGTCATCGAGGACTTTTACAACTGGGCCCGCGCCGAGAGCCTGTGGATACTGGGCTTCGGCACCGGCTGCGGCGCCATAGAGCTGCGGCCCCTCATGACCAGCCGCTTCGACATGTACCGCTTCGGCATACAGGCCAGGCCCACGCCCCGCCAGTCGAGCGTCTTCGTCATAGGCGGCTACGCCTCGGTAAAGACCCTGAAGCGCATCGTGCGGAGCTACGAGCAGATGATGGGCCCCAAGTTCGTGGTGGCCTTGGGCTCCTGCACCATAAACGGCGGCATGTACTGGGACAGCTACAACACCATCAAGCGCATCGACCAGTACATACCGGTGGACGTGTACATTACCGGCTGCATGCCGCGCCCGGAGGCCCTCCTGGCAGGCTTCCAGGAGCTCAAGAAGATAATCAAGGCGGGCAAGGGCGAGGGGCAGAACATATACGCCCGCGACTTCGCCTGGTACAAGGCCAATCAGAAGCAGGTCATCAAGAACTGGGACATGCCCGACTATAACTGGTAGGAGACCGTAGATGAACGAACTGGCTACACGGCTGGCCGCGCGCTACGGCGCCCGAGACTGGCACGACCAACGCGAGGACTTAGCCGCGCTTACCCTCGATCCGGACAGGCTGCGCGACGCGCTTGCCTACCTGCGCGACGCGGAAGGCTACCGGCACCTGTCCTTCGCCACGGCCATAGACAACATAGAGCGCGGCGTATTCACCCTCGTGTATACCCTGCGCAACCACGAGAGCGGGCACAGCCTCATGGTGCACGCCGACATAGACCGGGAAAAGCCCGTCGTCGACTCCATCCACCTCTTGTGGGCCCAAGCTTGGACTTACCAGCGCGAGATGAAGGAGTGGTACGGCATAGACTTCCCCGGCAGCCCGAGGGTGGACGAGGAATTCGTGCTGGAAGGCTGGGAAGGCCCGCCCATGATGCGCCGCGACTTCGACTCGCTGGCCTATAGCGACGCCACCTACGCCGAACGGCCCGGCCGCGCCACGAGCGACCCCGCTAAGCACATGAAAGAGCAGCTCTACCCGGAGGCCGCCGAATGAAGAAAGAAATGCTCCACGTCATACCCCCGGCGGAACGGGCAAACCCCGACCTGGAATCCGGCAAGTACCTGCTCATGTGGCAGGGGCCTCAGCACCCCGGCATCACCGGCAATATGTCATTGAAGCTCATAGCGGAAGGCGACAGCGTCGTGGACTGCGAGACCCACGTGGGCTACCTCCACCGCGGCTTCGAGAAGCTCATGGAACGCCGGCTCTGGATGCAAAACTTCCCCCTGGTATGCCGCATAGCGGTGCCCGAGCCCGACTTCAACGAGTACTGCTACGCCGCGGCCCTCGAGGAACTGGCCGGCATAGACATACCCGACAAGGCCGTATGGATGCGCACCCTGTCCCTGGAGATGATACGCCTGGCGTCCTTCCTCATGTGGATAGGCGGGCAGGCCGGCGCCTTCGGGCACGGCACCATCATCCAGTGGAGCGCCACTATGCGCGACTACGTGCTCGACCTCTTCGAAGAGCTCTCCGGCGGGCGCATCTATCACATGTACATCATACCCGGCGGCGTGCGCGGCGACGCGCCCGCGGGCTTCTTCAAGCACGTGCTCGAAGTCATGGACACCGTGCAGAAGAACCTGGACGACATCGAGCTCGTCATGTTCCACAACGTCGTCTTCAAGCTGCGCTCCGAAGGCTTAGGCTACATACCCCCCGACTGGGTGGACCATTACGGCATCACCGGGCCCAACGCGCGCGCGGCGGGCGTGTCCCGCGACCTTCGCAAGGACTTAGGCTATTTAGCCTACCCGCGGCTGGACTTCAAGCCCATCGTGGGCCAGAAGAGCGACGCCTACGAGCGGGCCAGGCTGCGCCTCCTGGAAATGTACCAGTGCATAGACCTGATCAGGCAGATAGTGGACAAGTGCCCCAAGGACGGTCCCTTCCGCGAGAAGCTGCCCAACCCGCTCTATTGGAAGATACCCGCGGGAGAGACTTACGTGGCGGCGGAATGCACGCGCGGCGAGTACGGCTTCTACGTGGTGTCCGACGGCTCCGACAAGCCGCGGCGCGTTGCCGTGCGCGGCCCGAGCTACACCCATGCCATAGCGGTCATGGAGCGCCTGGCGCGCGGCGTAAACATAGCGGACGTGGCCGGCCTCATGGTGAGCCTGCACACCTATCCGCCCGAGATCGAGAGGTAAGCCCATGGATATCAAGGACTTCATAGCCCCCTTCGCCGTATGGAAGCGGGCCTTCGAAAAGCCCTTCACGGTGAAGAAGCCCATAGACGAGCGCCCCGGCGCCCCGCGCTACCGCGGCTTCCACATCAACGACGCCGAGCGCTGCGTAGGCTGCGGCACCTGCGAGGCCATCTGC
>JBGSKZ010000623.1:0-2347 GCA_041741035.1 Treponematales bacterium | reverse complement strand
AGCCTGGAGCGCTTCGCAGAAATTCCGGCCAAAGGCGCGCTTATTCTCGCGCGCGAAGCCTAGGCGCGCGAGGCCCGAAAAACCAGCTCTACGGTCGTGCGTCGCTAAGCGCGGCGGTCGCCGCGGCATTCGGCAACCCGGCGCTGCCGAGCGTAGCGCTGGCAAAGAATTCGTGCTTCCTGCCGGCCAGCTCGACGCGTATCCTTTTCAAGCCTAGCTCTCGGCCATTCACCCGTAAACGCGCAAGGCCTCCGGTCGCGGGCACGAGTATGCGGAAGCGTATGCTGCCGTAGCCGTTTTGCAGCCGTTCGGCGACCAGCGTTAAGCGCTCTCCTTCTACCTCATAGCGCAGGCTAAGGCCGCTGCGCCCGCCCCCGCGATAAGCCAGGCTTTCCCCATCGTCCGCGTAATACGAAAGGCTCCCCCGGCCTCCCGCAAAGCCGGGGCGCGCGGCTTCGGTAAACAGGGAGATATCCACGCGCCTTAAGTCTTTGGCGTTGGTGGAGCAGCGCCCTTTTTGCATAGGAAGGCCGTAGCCCGCGCGCATGTAGAGCGGCGTGCCCGCCCTGCCCGGCTCGCATTCAAGGGCAAGGCCGCCATCCACGAAGGCGCCCGCGCTCCAGTCAAACCAGCGGCAGGCGGGCAGGCGCAGCGCGCGGCCCTTAGCCCCGGGCTCCAGTATGGGGGCGTGCATGAGCGCCTCGCCTAGCATGAACTGGTCGCCGCAGAGCGAAGTCCACTCCTCCTCGGGCCAGTGCAGCCAAAGCGGCCGCATGACCGGGTCGCCGCTCTCTTCCTGCGCTATCCAGCTTTGGTACAGGTATGGAAGGAGCTTGTAGCGCGAGCGTATGTAGCCGCCCACGACGCGCTCGGTAGACGCGCCCCTGGTCCAGGGCTCCTGGTCTTTAGCGCCGGCCACGTTGTGGTTGCGCAGGAAGGGAAAGAGAAAACCGGCCTTGTACCAGCTTTCCATGAGAGCGCCGTCGGCGTCTCCGGCGAAGCCGGGCACGTCGGGACCGTTCAGGGGCATGCCGGAAAGCGAGAGATTGAGGCTGAAAGCGACGCTCGCGGCCAGGTGCCTAGCGTTCGATACATTATCGCCCGTCCACATGCCGCCGTGCCTGGCCATGCCCAGGTAGCCCGAGCGGCTGATCAGGAAGGGCCGCGAATCGGGACGCGCGCGCTCAAGGCCAGCCTTCGTGGCCATGGCCATGCCCAGGGCGTATTGGTTGTGGAAGGCCTCGTGTTCCAGCGTGCCCCGCATAAAGAGCATATCCTCAAGCGGCGCGGAACCCGCGGAGGGGTCGTTCATGTCTATCCAGTAGCCGGAGAAGCCCAGCCCGGTGAACGAAGCCACCTCGTCGGCCCAAAACGCGCGGCCTTCCCGGGTGGAAAAATCGGGAAAGGCCGCGTAGCCCGGCCACACAAAGCCGGTAAAATCCCGGCCTTCCCCGTTCACGCAGAGCGCTCCGCGCTCCTTGGCCTCGCGATACGCCCGGTAGCCTGGGTCTCGGCGAAGCCCCGGGTCCAGTATGGGCACCACCGCGTAGCCGCGGGCCTTAAGCTCGGCCACGCGCTCGGCCGTATCGTCGAAATGCTCTGGGTCGACCGTAAAGACCCGGAAACCGTCCATATAGTCGATATCGAGCCAGAGCCCGTCATTGGGTATGTCGCGCGCCTCATACTCGTCCGCTATCCGCTTCAGGTCCGCGTAGGAGCGGTAGCCCCAGCGGCATTGCTGGTGCCCGAGCGCCCAAAGCGGCGGCACGGGCATGCGGCCCTGCAGGCTTTGCAAGCTTCGTAACAGAGTCCTGGGGTCGCGCTCGGCGAAAAGCCAGATATCCGGAGAACCGCCGCGCGCGCCCAGATAGAGCCAGCGCTTGAAGGGCGTGGAGCCCGCGGCGAATATGCCCTCGCCCGCGCCGATATTGACGAAGCCGGGCCAGGGAGCGTCCATGACTATGGCCCACCAGAGCGGGGCCTCGCCGTCGCCCCTAGCCTTGCGCCCTATCAACACGGGGAAGCTGGCGTAGAGCGGGTCGGCGCGGGAATCGGCTATCTCGGCCCAGTCGAATTCCGCGAACAGGTCGCTGTTCCAGAATACCGTCCGCTTGCCGGAAAGTTCGAAGCCCAGGTTCTTGCCGCCCAGGCCATAATAGCGCGTATCCTCGCCGGGCTCGAAGCGCAGCATCCATTTTCGCCCGCAGAGGCCGAAGCCCGCGCCTTTAAGCAAGAGCGCGCCGCCGAGCGACAGGTCCACGCTACCGTCCTGCTTAAGCGCGCAGCGGACCTCGGCCGCCGTTCCGCCAATGGCGGCGGGGGCCGCAGAGGACACAGCCGCGGAGGA
>JBGSKZ010000622.1:0-2616 GCA_041741035.1 Treponematales bacterium | reverse complement strand
CGCCCAGTTTCCTGCCGCCGGCGTAGAGCCCGCCGCGCTCGCCTTCGACGGCCGCCACGCCCAGCTCCCCGAGCGCCGCTATGACGATAGCGAGCAGGCTCGGGCGCAGGCTCAAATCGCCGGGCACGACGAAGCTCCAATTCAAGTTGCCTTCGTCATGGTACACGGCGCCGCCTCCCGTGGTGCGGCGGTATACGGGCACCCCTTCTCGCAGGGCGGCTTCGCTCAGCTCCAGGGAGCAGTCCTGATTACGGCCCACGATTACGGAACGCTTATTCACGTAGAGCAGAAAAAATCCCGAGCCCTGCCTGGCGTAGTTGCGCAAGGCCTCCTCCAAGGCTATATTCCAAGGAGGGTCGTCGTAAGGCGAAAGCAGCGCCGTGGGCTTTAAGTGCATGATGCAAAGGTAACTATTTAAATAATCTAAGGCAAACCGTATAAATCCGACTACTATGCAGGGGCAGCGTGAAAAACCGAGCTTCCGTAGGCCTTGCGCTCTATGCGCTGTGTTTCGCCGGCATTTTCGCTTTTTCGCTCGTGGCGGAGGCCGGTTTGATGTCTCCGTCGGCGCTGGCCCTTCCCGTGGGGGCGCTCAACGCGCTGTTCGTCATCGTTGCCTTGCTGCCCGTCCGGGGCTATGTCCTCGCCGTTTCCACGCTCTGCCTAACGGCGGCCGGAGCCCTGGCTTTGGCCTATAGGGTTCCTTTCTTGAGCGCGCTCGATGCTTTCAATAAAAGCGCGGGCATCATCGCCTTTCTCGCGGTGGTGCCGGCCATAGCCCTCCCTATCAGGCATGGAGGCTATATCGACGCCATGGAAGCCTATATCGGGGGCGTAGGCGGACGGGACTCAGGCGGGCGCCTGCGCCGCATGGCCGATTTCCTGACCCTGGCCGCCATGGAGCTCCTCATGGCCATAGCCCTTAATATCGGGTCGATACCGACCATGCAACGGCTCATCGGCGGTTCCCGCCTCCCTAAGCGCTACCTTTCGCTTGTATACTCGGCAGGCTATTCGGCCAATATGGTGCTTTCCCCCTTCGATGGCCTGGTGAACGCCCTCATATTGACCGCAGGCACGACGTATTCGGGCTATCTGTATAAAGGCCTGGCCATGGGGGCCGCTATCTTCGCGGGGGGCTGCGCCATACTGCTGCTCGATAAGCGCCTCGCCAAGGAGCTTATGCCAAACGCCGGTAGCGGGAGCGTCTCCGGCCTTGATAACGCGGGCGCCCCCGGAGACAAGGCCGAGCGCATAGCCGCGCCCGGCCGGCGCATACTCGAATTAGCCGCCCATATCGCTATCATGATAGCCCTGTCCGCAGCCGCCATAGGGCTGCTCAAGCCGGATAATCCCTCGGTAGCCACGGCCCTGGTGCTCCTCCTCTGGACGGCCGTATGGATACGCGCGCTCGGCATACCCTGGGCCACGCTCAAAGCCTGCGGAGGGGAGTACCTGAGCGCGCTGGCCGGATTCAGGGCCTTCCTGCCCTTCTTGATATCCGCCGGCCTGCTTGGCGCCATGGTTGCCTACACGCCCTTCAAGGATGCCGTTGGCTCCCTGCTGGCCTCCATGGACGGCCTGCCCCGCTACTTCACGCTGCAGGCGATAATCCTGGCCACCGCCGCCCTGAGCCTCGTCGGCGTACATATGATGATAACGGTAGCGGCCATAGCGGCCGCGCTTTCGCCTGGCGCCCTCGGCATATCGAACCCGGGCTTCGCGCTCCTATTGCTCAGTAGCTGGTTCATAGCGATGAACCTTTCGCCCTTCGTGCCCTTTTCGGCCATCGTGGGCGAGGCGATAGGAGAAGCGCCGATGCGGGTGGCGCTGCGCTACAACGCGAAGATGGCGGCGCTCATGGCTTTAGTGGCGCCCTTTATCATAGGCTAGGAATAAGGGGGCAAGCCGATGGGATGGGACGAAGCGTTCGCGCGCTATACGCTGGCGCGGGACTACGGATTCAGCCACAGCCCGAAAACGACGCTTGATCCCTACCTCAGCGCTCAGACCAGCCATGGCGTACGCTATGTGGAAGCGAATCCGGCCTATCCCGCGCCTTATACCGCCAAGGAGGGCAGCCACGACGATGGCCCGCTGGCCGGCCCCTACCTGGGAGGCATAGGCGGGGCGAATTTTTCCCGCGACCTTGCCGGCCGCTTCAGCGGCTGGCAGCTTCAACAGGGCGTGCATCACCACGAAGCCCTAGACCCCGCCTTTTTCATGCTGCGCTGGTCGTCCTCCGGCTCAAGCGGCCAGAGCGGCTACCGCAGGCTTCAAATAGGCGTTCAGGGCTTCCCGGGCGCGGAATTCAAGTACGCGGCGCTCTTCCCTGCGGCGTATGAGCTCTATGGCGGGCCAGATCTGCCTTTTGAGCTGCTGCTTGAATACTATTCTCCTACCATACCCCATAATTATGAGGACAGCTGCCTACCGCTCAGCTGCTTTAACTTTTACCTGCGCTCGCGCTGCGAAGAGGCGCTGGAATTCAGTATCGGCCTGTCCTGGCCCAACCTTCTGGGCTGGCGCCTGCCCTTCCAGGCCACCGAAGCGCGTAGGGGACGGCAATGGCCGAGCCAGCAGAACGCGGGCAACGGCGCGGCCCTCGTCCATAAG
>JBGSKZ010000621.1:0-6883 GCA_041741035.1 Treponematales bacterium | reverse complement strand
GGCCACCACTGCGAAGCCCTTGCCGTGCGCCCCGGCCCGCGCCGCCTCTATGCTGGCGTTCAGCGACAGCATGTTCGTCTGCCGGGCTATCTCTTCGATAATGTCGATCTTCTGCGCTATCTGCCGCATGGCATCCACCGTCTGCCGCACCGCCTCGAGCCCGCTCTTGGCGTCGGCCGCCGCCTTGGCGGCTATGCGTTCGGTCTGCGCCGAGTTGTCGGCGTTCTGCCGTATGTTGGCGCTCATCTGCTCCACGCTTGCCGACACCTGCTCCGCGCTCGCCGCCTGCTCGGTGGCTCCCTGCGACAGCATCTGGCTCGAGGAGGACACGCCGTCTATGCCTATGGACATTTGCTTGGAGGACTCCGACAGCTCGCCGGAGCCGCTCGCCACCTGCCTGCCCGCGTCGCTCACCTCTACGAGGACCTCGCGCAGGCGCTCAAGCGTGGCCTTCAGCGAGGATACGAGCACGCCCGATTCGTCTTTACGCCCTAAGAATTTAGCCTCGAGCTGACCCGTCAGGTCTCCCCGCGCGAGGCGCTCCATGCGCTGGGCCGCGTACACGATGGGCATGGCTATGCGCCTGCCCATGACTATAGCCAAGCCCACCGCTATGGCGGCCATTATCATTGCCATCGGCACGATGATGCGCAAAGACCGTAAGCGCAGCTCCGCGGCCTCTACGCGTTTTTCGGCGACGATAGCCTCTATGGCGTCGAAATAGTTACCCGTGCCAATTACCCAGTTGAAACCCGGCACGTATTGGCTATAGCCCCGCTTGGGCAGCGCCTCGGTCTGGCCCGCCCGCGGGAACCAGTACTCCGTATAGCCGCCGCCCTTCATGCCCGCGTCGATGATGGCCTTCACCAGCTCAAAGCCCTTGGCGTCCTTAAGGGCCAGGCGGTTCGTGCCCTCGCTGGCATTGCCCAAGAGCACCTCGTTAAGTCCCTGCGGCGTATCGGCCCAGAAATAGCCGTCGGCGCCGAAGCGCATGCCCCGCAGGATATTCCTGGCCAGCTCGCGCGCCTTGGCGGCGTCTAGGCGACCCGCGTCGCGCTCCTTGGCTATGCCGCCGAGCATAGTGGCCGCCGTCTCCACCTGGGTCTTGATGAGCCGGTCGAAGTCCTCCAGCAGCAAGGCCTCAAGCGAGTCGAGCTGGGCCTCCGAGGAAGCGCTTAAGGTTATCCAAAATGATACGGTGAGCGCGCCTGCCACGGCCAAGGCCGCCGCGGCCGCCAAGGTCACGATTTTCGCCCGGATTGATCTCATACAAGCCCCTTAGCATAAATAAGCTTCTTTTAACCAGTATATGCCTGCGGGGCCGGCATGCAAGCGAGTCCAGAGCCCGCGCCGCCTCGCTTACCCCCTTGCGCTGAAGACGAAGGGGAGGCTTGAATGGCACATGGGATTCCAACGAGAAAAAAAGCTTTTGCTCGACTTCGGCGGGGTGCTTACCCTGGATCAGGACAAGAGCCGTTTCGGCGGCCTCTTAGCGGAGCTTAGGCTGGAAGCCGGCGCCTTCTTCGCGGCCTGGCAGAGGCATCGCCTGGCCTATGACCGCGGCCTTTTGCCAAAAGCCGCGTATTGGGCGCGGGTGCTCGCCGAAGCCTCCGGATACGAGGGCGCGGGCGGGCCTCAGGTTTTGGATGAGGCGCTTACTGAACGCCTCGTATCGGCCGACCTATCGTCCTTCATGACGCCTCGGGCGGCCCTGCGTGACCTGGCCCTGGAGCTCCTTGCCCGGGGAGCGGGCCTGGGAATACTTTCCAACATGCCTCCGGGCATAGGCAGGCGCTGGGTGGAAGCCTGGCCATGGCTGGCGGACCTGGATTGCATCGTGTGGAGCGGCGACGAAGGGCTGTTCAAGCCGGACGACGCCATCTACGAGCTCTACCTTGGCCGTTCCGGATGGCGGCCTGAACATACCCTCTTCGTGGACGACGTCCTGGCCAACGTGAGCGCGGCGAGGAATATGGGCTTCGCCGCCCATCATTTCGGGGACGAGGGAGAAGCCCTTAACGCCATACGGGAATGGTTCGGCGAGTAAGCGAGGCCGACGTATTGGCCGGCTTAAAGGCCGGTAATCGCGTTCTCTATAGCCCTGAGTATAACTTTGCTCGAATAGCTGGCCCCGCTAACCGTATCGACCCGCAGGCTTTGCGCCTCTACCACGCGATCGACGATAAGCTCGGCGGGCTTGCCTTTGCCGCAGTCATGCCGCAAGAGGCGTATGTCCGTAATAGCGCCGCCGGAGGCGTAGAGCTCCACTTCGGCCTTGACGAGCCCCCCGTCGAACGAGCCCAGATACCTGCCGTCCGGCACCGCGCTAAAATCAGGGTCGCCCAGCTCTATGGTAGGCATAACGCAGGATGCTAGGGCCGTCATCGCCAGGATAGCGACGGCGAGTATGAGCCGGCGCATTATTGGGCCTCCTTGAGCCGTTCGCCAAAGGCGTCGAGCTCCGCCCAATCGAGGTTGGACGCGTCGCCCTTCCTGCCGTTCACCATCTTCATGATCATGCGTTCCATAAAAGTCAGTTCCGCCCAATGCACGCTGCCGCCGGGCTTGCAGTAAGCCCGGGCGTGCGCGCTCAGCCGCGGTTGAGCCTGCATGGCGGCGCTTTCTGACTTGTTCATGCCCAGTTCGAGGATGGCCAGATCCAGGGCCATGAGCTCGTCCTCCCTCGCGTTGGCCCAATCCACCAGCGCGGGGTTCCATTGCCCCATATAGCTCGAGCCCGCCAGCACCACCCGCTCGTAGCCCTCAAGGGCCGATTTCCCCGCGCCCGGACCCGCCAGGTTCAAGGTGCTGGCGCCGTCCAGGGCGGCAGCCAAACGGCCTGCCGCTTCCTTCGTCGTACCCCGTTTACCGGCGAATACGATCAAAGTCTTTTTCATACGATATCCTTTCCGCGCTCCCCTAATGGGCGATGCGCGCATTGACCAAAATCGTCCATACGGTCCTGCATCGCGCCAGGACCTCGGCCCTTGCCACGCCCCTGTCGGGGCCGAGGCGGCCGTTGATAAGCAGGGAAAGCTCTCCCTGCAAGTACGCGAAAAAGTAATCCGCCGCCTGGTCCGCGGCCAGGGCGTCCTTTCCGCCCCCCTCCTCCGACAGCGCCTTGGCTACCTCGGCGCGGTAGGCGGCCGAGGCGAGGGCTATGTCGGCGCGCACGGCCTCGGGCGGTTCCCCGGATAGATCCTCGAACCAAAGAAGACGGTACAGTCCCTCACGATCGAGCGCGAAGGCGGCTATGCCGCCCGCCACCGCTTCGCCGAAATTCCTGCCCGGCGCGCGATCCTTAACGCCGAAGAGCGCCCGCGCGGTAAAGGCGCGCAGCGCTTCCGCGTAAGCCAGCCAAAACAGCCCGTCGAGGCCTTCGGCGTAGTGGTAGGCGTTCACGTGGGAGCAGCCGGCCGCCTTGGCTATGCCGCGCAGGCTTACGCCCTTGCAGCCCTTATTCTCTTCTATCGCGGCCAGCGTAGCCGCGATGAGTCTCGCTTTTGTTTCGTCGCTCATTACCACTGGTAATTTACCAGTGGTAATAGTTCGTGTCAAGTCCCCGTTCCGTTTTCTTGCCGCTTAGGAAAAATGTATTCGCTTTAGCGCCAAAAATGCACTAATATTTTAATCGTATTCATCAGCCAGGAGGGCTCATGCCATCCCTAAATAAGCGTATAAAGCTTGCCAGGGCCCGCTTGCCCGTAAAGCAGGCCCCCGATGCCTTCGACGAGCTGTCCCGGGCCACCGCGCTCCTGTCTACGGGGACGGACTTCGCGCAGCTGCAATCCATACTCGTCGAGCAGAGCTGCGATATAAGCCGTTCCGACCTTGCCGCCCTTTACATTTACAGTAACGCCGAGGATGAGACGCGCTCGGCGCTCAAATTGTCCTACCGAAGGGGGCCGTGGAACGCTCCCGGAAGCCTGAATCGCTCGAGCGACACGCTCGCCTTTCTGGAGGAATGCGGCGAGGCGGCCATCCTCAATTCGCGCAAGGACTGCGTGCTATCAGGCCTGCTCCTCGACGAGGCCATGCATGCCGCGATCGCCCTGCCGCTTACGCTGCCGCGCTATAGGGCCGGCCTTCTCATACTCAATTCCCGCGAGGCCGGGCACTACGGCAAGCAGCGGCTTTCGTTCCTGTCATCCTTCTGCGCCCTGGCCGCCGGCATGCTCCGAAGCGCCAAGCTCTTCAAGGAACTCAAGGAGCGCGCCGCCGAGATAGAAGCCCTCGAGCGTTATCAGGAGAGCGTATTCTCGTCCATGACCAATCTGCTCATTACCTCGGAGCGCGACGGGAGCATACGCTTCTACAACGACCAGGCGGCCGAGGCGTTCGGGCTCGGGCCCGAAGACATAGGCAAGCCCGCCGCCGAAGTGCTCGCGAATCGCCTGGACAAGAGCATACTCAAGGCGGCGGAGAGCTGCCTAAAAGACGGCTCCACCATCCTAGGCATAGAGGGCATAGCCAAGGCCGAAGGAGAAGACCTCGACTTTACCCTCAACCTTTCCCCCGTGCGCGGGCGCCGCTCCGACCGCAGCGACGGCATGGTGTACCTCTTCAGCGACCAGACCAAGGAGCGCGAACTCAAAGAGCGCATGAACGTGGTCGTTGAGGAGCGCAGGGCCATCAAGGATATGTTCAGCCGCTATCTCTCGGTGGACGTGGTCAAGCACCTGATGGACTCTCCCGATAAAATCAAAATGGGCGGCTCGGGCAAGCGGGCCACGGTATTCTTCGCGGACATACGCGGCTATACCTCCTTCTCCGAGGGCAAGACCCCCGAATACATCATCAAGATACTCAATGAGTACTTTTCAGAGGCCGTGGATATAGTCTTGAAGTACCGCGGCTTCATAGACAAATTCATAGGCGACTGCATCATGGCGGCCTGGGGCGTGCCGCTTACCAGCGAGGAGGAGGACGCGCGGAACGCCGTATCCTGCGCCCTTGAGATACAGGACCTTATCAACAACCCCAAACGGACCTTTTTCCGCGGCGAGGCCGAGCACCTGCGGGTAGGCATAGGCGTGCACACCGGCTACCTGGTGGCCGGCAACTTAGGCTCGTCGCGGCGCATGAATTATTCGGTGATCGGCGATACCGTGAACATAGCCGCAAGGCTCGAAGGCGTGGCCAAAGCCAGCGAGGTGATCATCACCAGCGATACGCAAAGCCTGTTGGGAAAAAGCTTCCAGGTGGAGGAGCGCGAGCCTGTCAAGGTAAAGGGCAAAAGCGAGCCCATACGCATATATCGCGCAGTCAAAAGACTTTCTCGTTAAGGGAGACCATAGCCATGCAGAATTTCCTAGCGTCACTATCGCTTACGGCCATACTCCTCGCGGGCGCGGCCGTCATCGCGCTCGTGAACCTGGCCTTCGCCCTCGCGGCCGACGGCCGCATAAAGAAGAGCATACGCAAACACGCCGCCGATCCCGAATCGCCGGCGCCCGCTCTCAAGCCCTTCGCCCTGGCCCTGTATGAGGCCTATGTGCTCAAGCGGGCGGAACGGGGCTTCCGCGGCTTGCCCGGCCCCTTCCCCTCCCTGCCCCGGAGCCTGGGCTACGCGGAGCGCTGGATACCGCGCGTGCTCAAGGGCCGCTCGCCCAAGGCCATGGCCCTGCTCCTGCGCTACGCCCCCGAACGCGGCCTCTTCGACTGTTTCCTCGCCTCCCTGGCCAGTCCCAAGCTCGGCGCGGCCTTCGTGGCCTGGCTCGAGGAGAATCGGGACGGTTTCCCGCTGCGCAGCGTAGCCCTGTCGGGCCCGGGCAGGGATTTCGACGGGGCGGCCGCCCGCGCCTTGCTAGCCGACAGGATTGACGGCGTGCGCGAGATGCTCGGCGACCAGGAATGGGCCGTGCGCGTCATGGCGCTGCGCATACTGGCGGGCAGTACCGACGAGCGCTCCGTCAAAGGCGTCGCCGACTGCCTCCGCGACCCGCATCCCCTGGTACGGAAGCTCGCCATACTCTCCCCCCAAGCCATAGACAAGATGGCCTTCTTCGACGAGCTCTATACGCGCTTCACCTGCGACCCCGCCTTTGAGGTACGCAAGGCCGCCAAGGAGTGCATCCTTTCCAGCTTTGCCGAGCTTTATAACCCGGACACCGGCGCGCTCGGCCCCGAGGAGACCATACACGTGCTCGAGCTTCTCGACCCCTCGAGCAGGGCCGACGAGGAAGTAGCCTATCGCTTCCTCGAGAAGGGCACGGACGAGGAGAGGCTGGCCGCCGCCGAGCAGCTGCAGGCGCGGGGCGCCCTCGCCGACATGCTGGCGACCGCCCCAGGCGGGGACCGCAAGGAATTCGAGCGCAGGTTAGCCCTGCTCGGCGCAGCGGCAAAGCTGCAGGTATCGGGCTTCTTAAGCTCGGTGGATACCATAACGGGAAGCGGCCCCTTCGAGATGGCCGCGCGCATTTTGGCCGAGTCTGGAGACAGGCGCCTCGTAGCCACGCTCGCGCGGCGCTGGTTCGCCCTCATGGGCCAGCCGCCCTACCAGGCGGAGCAGATAAGCGTTTACCGCCGCGTTCTCGAGGCCATACGCGAGCGCGCCGACGAAAAGGCCTGCGCCTTGCTCGCGGAGGAGCTGATAGCCCGCAAGGGCGACAATGAGCTGGTGGCGGCCATACTCGCCGCTACCGACGGCAGCCAGGACCGCTGCGTATTCGGATCGCTGCAGGGGCTTTTCCTTGACCCGGGCTTCCCGCTGCGCGACGAGCTGCGCGCCGCCCTGCTGCGCCAGCCTAAGGATCTCGTCGTTCCCTTCACCCTCTCCTTCCTGCGCGCCGAGCGCCATAGTACGCCGCGCGCGCTCAGGCGCGACGCCCTCATACTCGCCGGCGAGCTGGGCCTGAAAGGAGCGCTGCAGCGCTCTGTGGAA